>CAMIWY010000022.1 GCA_946402595.1 uncultured Clostridia bacterium | reverse complement strand
GTGTGGCTGTGATGATGTTGCTGCCCGGCTGCCTGTCGAGCAGGAATACATCTCCGCCTATCTGCTGGCCGTGCTTGTACAGCTGCTGGTAATCGATATCTATACAGATGTCATTCATTCAGTCTCACCGCCTTCTTCTTCGACAAGTGCGTAGTCATCTGATGAATCGCCGCCTGCTACCGCGAACTCATCAATAAGCGAGTTGAGCGCGATCTCTGTCTCTGCGGCATTCTCGCCGAGCAGTGAAGCGATCTGCTGTACGGTTGCCAGCGACTTGGTGATTACATCCTCGGCCTTCTCGATGACAGCCTCACGACGGAATGTCGGAGTAGAAATATCCTCGAACATGGCGCCGAGGAGCTGCTTGCTCTCGACAAGGAAGAACGTGACTCGCATGACTTTGCCTTCGTGCTTGAATCTGTACTGAGCAGGCTTGGACATATAGAACTGCTCTCTGAACTTCTCTGCAAACGGCACAAACATCGATACCGGCGAGCCGCGGAACGTTTTGAGACCTTCAGCGTCGAGGAAGGATTCAGGATAATCTTCGAAAATATCAACGAATCTCTTGTTGAGGTCAGCGATGTTGAGCTCGTTGTCAACGATTACTACGCCGTTCGGGATAGTTGAGAGAAGCATGTCGACCTTGCTCTCAGCATCCTTACGCATCTTGGTGACGCACATTTCTGTCTCTGATATGCCTGCGAGAAGAGCCCTGGCCATGTCGCGGCATGTCTGGTAGCCGCAGCCGCCGCAGTTGAGTTCATCTGCAGGCGATGTTTTGCCCAGCTTGAGAAGTGCTCCGCGGATGTCTTCTTCGGAGAAGTTGTATTTTGAGATATCCAGTGCTTCAGGCGGTTCTGCATTGAGTATCCCATAGCCTTTTCTGAGGACTTCACGGGCAAAAGCAGCATCGCCGTCAAAGATGTTAGGCTCTGACAGCCTCGTCATTACGTGCGAGGCAACTGCTTTCTTGCGGAATACCGCTGAATCCACCTTGGTCGTTCCAGGGCCGTTGATGCAGCCGCCGTCGCAGTTGAGCGTCTCCAGGAAATCATCTGTATGCGTTCCGGCCAGGGACGACATGATGCCCTGTATGCCGGAAACTGAAAGAGCACTCTGCTCTACGAACTTGTTCTGCCATATCTTGGAGGTCTCGATCTGTCCGTTCTCGATAGGATAGATAGCAGCTTTGCCTGCCTTGGCAGGAACGAATTCGACAGGAATGCCCGTATCCATGTTGTCTAGCTGTATGTTCTCTTCTTCCAGCCACTGCTCGACCTCGCGGAAGGTGAGGGCGATGTCCGGGTAGCCCGGGTGCTCATCAGCTTCAAGCTTCTTGGCGATGCAGGGACCGATGAAAACGATAACGATGTCATCACCGTACAGGTGTCTCAGATAAGCGCTGTGTGTCTGCAGCGGTGACGGGACAGGAGCGAGCTTGGAAACGTACTCCGGGAAGTATTTTTTGACCAGCTCAACTACCGAAGGGCACGCAGTGGATATGAAGTTCGCACTGCCGTGCTCGATGACATACATGTCCAGTGCCTGAGATACAAGAGCTGCTCCTATTGCAGTCTCGGAGACAGCGTCAAATCCGAGCTTGTAGAGAGCCCTGACAAAATTCTCCTCGTATCCGTGGAACTCTGAAACATATGAAGGTGCGAGCGACACGATGACTTTGCGCTTTGACATGAATGCCATCTCGACCATGTCGACATCGTTCCTGATCTGCTTGACTCCGTTAGGACATTCGTTGACACATGTGCCGCAGAATGTGCATCTGTCATGCAGGATCAGAGCGTGGGCATCCTTGATCTGGATGGCTTTGACCGGACATGTCCTGACGCACTTGTAGCAGTCGCGGCAGTTGTTTATCTCGGTATATATCGGATATCTGCTTACTATACTCATTTTTTCATCCCTTCCGGCAGGCAGTGCAGAAAGACCCGGGCGGGCGCCTGAAATGCCTGCTATATACAAGTGTTTTCAGCCTCTTAATAATGTTAATTAATAATATCACAAACACGAAGGGATAAGTAGCGGGAATGCATCTTTGCAGTCATCGTAATGGTGAATAATTCTGTTAGTATTATCAAATATGTGATATACTTACCGCAACTATGAGAAATCTCTGAAAGGGGTAAGACTATGGCATTTGCAACAGCTGAAGAATATAAGGATATGGCCGGCAATTTCATCCATGACATCATCGATGAAGATCTTGCGACCGGCAAGCACAAGGAGATCGTAACCAGATTCCCGCCGGAACCTAACGGCTATCTCCACATCGGACATGCAAAGTCCCTCTGCCTCAACTTCGGTACGGCGCTGAAGTACGGCGGCAGATGCAACTTAAGATATGACGATACCAATCCGACCAAGGAAGACATCGAGTTCGTCAAGTCCATCGAGGCAGACGTCAACTGGCTCGGATTCCAGTGGGATGAGAAACTGTGGGCTTCTGACTATTTCGATACAATGTACGAGGCTGCCGTTGAGCTCATCAAGCAGGGAAAGGCCTTCGTATGCGAGCTTACTCCTGATCAGATAAGAGAATACAGAGGAACGCTTAAGGAGCCCGGCAAGGAGAGCCCTTACAGGAACAGACCTGTAGAGGAGAACCTCGAGCTCTTCGAGAAGATGAGAGCCGGTGAGTTCGCTGACGGCGAAGTATGCCTGAGAGCGAAGATCGACATGGCAAGCCCTAACATCAACATGAGAGACCCTGTCATTTACAGAGTCGTACATGCGCCTCATCACAACACAGGGGACAAATGGTGCATCTACCCGATGTATGATTTTGCCCACCCGATCGAGGACGCTATCGAGGGAATCACTCACTCCATCTGTACACTCGAGTTCGAGGATCACAGACCGCTCTACGACTGGGTCGTAAGAGAAGTGGGCTGGTGGCCTAATCCTCCGAGACAGATCGAGTTCGCGCCTCTCAACGTAACTACCATGCTGATGAGCAAGAGATTCATCAGAAGACTTGTTGAAGAGGGCAAGGTAGAAGGCTGGGATGATCCAAGACTCTGCACACTCGCAGCGGTAAGAAGAAGAGGATATACACCGGAAGCTATCCGTAAGTTCTGCAACGACATCGGAGTATCCAAGGCTGATTCGACAATAGACATTGCACAGCTTGAGCAGTGCGTAAGAGAAGACCTGCAGCTCAAGGTGCCGGCTATCAACGTAGTCAAGAACCCGATCAAGGTCATCATCGACAACTATCCTGAGGATAAGATCGAAATGTGCACTGTCGAGAACAACAGCAAGGTGCCTGAGATGGGAACAAGAGAGATCCCGTTCGGAAGAGAACTGTGGGTCGACGGCGATGACTTCATGGAAGTCCCTGTCAAGAAGTACTTCAGACTCTTCCCGGGCAACGAGGTAAGATTCAAGGGTGCATACTTCATCACATGCAACAGCGTCGAGAAGGATGCGGACGGAAACATCATCGCGCTCCACTGCACATATGATCCTGAGACACACAGCGGCTCCGGATTCGAAGGCCGCAAGGTCAAGGGAACCATCCACTTCGTTGAGGCAAGCACAGCCGTTAAGATCCGCATCAGGGAGTACGGCTACCTGATGAAGGAAGTCGAGGAGATGAACGAAGAGACCGGCAAGATGGAGACTAAGCTGGAGTTCGATCCTGAATCACTTCACGAGACCTGGGGCTATGCAGAGCCAAGTGCAGCTGATGTAAAGCCGGGTGAAAGATTCCAGTTCTTCCGCAAGGGCTACTACATCGCAGACTCCGAGCTCACTACAGATGAGGAGAAAGTGTTCAACAGCATCGTAGGACTCAAGAGCAGCTGGAAGTAAGCATTTCTTCGAATATACGCCGTTGGCGTAAGGAAGAAATGCTTGATCTCCGGAGGCGTAGCTCCTCCGATAGAATAAATGAAGATATGAGAGGCTGACTGCCATACGGCGGTCAGCTTTTTTTGCTGCTGCAGAGGATTAATGCATTTTAAGAAAAAAAGTGAGGTTCGCAGTATATACTACTGATATATGGAAAGCATACTTTACAGACTACTGAATATGGCGGAGACGTATCCGGAGATAGCGAAAGAGATGACCACCGTCATGCGGTGGTTCTTCGTGGTGCTCGCGGCATATATCCTGCTGGTATCGATCATTTCGCTGCTGACAACGAGGTGCACGCCTGAAATATGGGGATACTTCCTGGTGGAAAACGGCGGCAACTACCCGATAACTCACTGGGAGAATGTAGTGGGGCGGAGCCGCTCCGCAGACATTAATATTCCTCTGAGGACCATATCCAACAATCATGCGATAATCAACCGGCGCGATGATGAAAAATGGATAATCAAGGATCTCGGGTCGCACAACGGGACTGTGGTCAACGGGTTCAAGCTGGTGCCTAACAAACGGTATCTCATCAGCACAGGCGATGAGATCGTGATGGGCGGCGTACACTGCACGCTGGCGCCTGCAAGCGTCGAGGAGAGCAGAAACAACGAGAAAATGCGCCGTCTGGACAAGGAACCTGTGGCACCATGGAAGATACTGCTCGCTATCACTCTGTTCCAGGTGCTGACCATTGTGCAGCTGATAATAGGTATGGGGACCGACATAACAGCGGGCGCGCTGATCTGTATCGTTCTCCTGTCTGTTGTCATGTGGGCATATGTGACATTCTTCAAGGCGATGGGCAGCAGGGGCTTTGAAATGGAGATGATAGCATTCTTCATCTCTACTATCAACCTCGCTGTAACGGCATCGTGGAACCCGGGGAATACAGTAAAACAGTTCGTAGCCATGATGATGGGGCTGTCCCTCATGATATTCATGTGCATATACATGAGAGAACTGGAGAGGACGAGAAAACTCAAGCCGATGCTTATCGGCCTGTCGGTGATACTCCTTCTACTCAATCTCGCTCTCGGTACTGTCAAGTACGGTGCGGCCAACTGGATACAGATCGGAGGATTATCCATACAGCCTTCCGAGATAGTCAAGCTTGCCTTCGTATTTGTAGGTGCGGGCACGCTGGAGGAACTTTATCAGAAGAACAGCACCATTATGTATGCTGCGTTCGCGTTCTTCTGCCTTGCATGCCTGGCTATAATGGGCGACTTCGGAACGGCGCTCATATTCTTTGCAACTTACCTGATAGTCTCATTCCTTCGAAGCGGTGACCTGTCGAGAATGATTCTTACATTCGTAGGAGCTGCCCTGATGGGACTGATGATACTCAGGTTCAAGCCTTATATTGCATCCAGATTCGCTGTCTGGGGGCATGTATGGGATTTTGCGGATAACGAAGGCTACCAGCAGACAAGGACGATGTCCTTCGGCGCAGGCGGCGGACTTCTCGGACTCGGAGCCGGCAACGGGCAGCTCAAGTATGTCGGAGCATCCAGCACTGACCTCGTTTTCGGATTCGTAATGGAGGAGTGGGGCTTTATTATAGCCGTGCTGCTGGTGCTCTGCATCATAACGCTGACTATCTTTTCTGTCATGAATATAGTAGCCGGCAGATCCACTTTCTATACGATATGCGCCTGCAGTGCTGCGACGATGTTCCTGGTACAGACGATACTTAATGTATTCGGTGCCGTAGATCTGTTCCCGCTGACGGGTGTAACATTCCCGTTCCTGTCGACAGGAGGTACGAGCATGCTTGCCTCGTGGGCGATGCTGGCGTTCTTCAAGGCGGCAGACATGCGGCAGTCAGCGAGCCTGGCTGTGAGAAAGGAGGCATAGGATGCGTAAACAGGAAAGACGTGCCGTTATATGCCTTCTGCTTGCCTTCATACTCTTCGCAGGAGTAGTACTTTTCGGATCCAGGTTCATCCGTGACGGAGGCAAATGGGCGAGCTTCTATGGAAACTCGCAGATATATACTGACGGACGCATCAACAGGGGAACTGTAAGCGACCGCAACGGAGAAGTGCTCCTCGAGTGTACAAGAGACGGCTTTTTCTATAATGATGACTATGAGACCCGCAGGGCGACGGTGCATGCTGTCGGTGATCCGGGAGGAAATATAGCCAGCGGAGCCATCAACGTGTTCAAGAGCCAGCTGATCGGCTATGACATACTGAACGGCACCTATGACAACTCAAGTCAGGGCAAGAAGATAAGACTGACCATCGATGCAGAGGCCAATGTCGCTGCATATGAGGCGCTTGGAGGCAGGACAGGGACGGTCGGCGTTTACAACTACAAGACGGGCGAGATCATGTGTATGGTCAGCACACCTACTTTTGACCCGGCAGACAGTCTGCCTGACGCGGATGACGGCGAGGGATACTATTTCAACAATTTCCTTGACGGCAAAATCACACCGGGCTCGACGTTCAAGCTGGTCACTGCGACGGCTGTAATAGACAACATCGCTGACAGAGATTCCTACACATTCGACTGTGACGGAGAGAATGAATATGAAGGAACTGACTTCACAGATATCCGCTCACACGGCGAGGTCAGCTTCAAATCGGCTCTTGCGCAGTCCTGCAACGGAGCATTCGGCGAACTCACAAGAGAGGTCGGAGCCAAAACGATGCAGGAGTATGCTGAGAAGGCGGGGCTTACGGAACCTGTTGATGTGAACGGGATAAAGACTGCAGCGGGTTCGTTCGACTTCCCGGAAGATGACAATATCAAGCTCAGCTGGGCCGGCATCGGACAGGCTGATGACCTTGTCAATCCGTGTGCCATGATGGTCTATATGGGAGCGATCGCCAACGAAGGAGAGGCGGTTCAGCCGACACTGATCAAGAGTGCGACATTCCTCAGGGAGATCACCGGCGGCAAATCGCTCGGCAGATATCTCGAGAAGGATACTGCAGCAGAGCTCCGCAGCATGATGAAGAACAACGTAGTTGAGAACTACGGTGAGGAGAACTTTGACGGCATAGATATCTATGCAAAATCCGGCACCGCAGAGACCGGCGGGTACAATCCGGATGCGTGGTTCGTAGGATTTACCGATGATGTGGACGCCCCGTACGCATTCGTTGTATGGGTCAAGGACGGCGGACACGGATCGGAAGTAGCTGCCCCGATAGCAAGGTCTGTCATCAGAACGCTGGAGGCAAATGCGGAATCAGATGATATGTAACATGAAAAGAAGCAGGACATGCAGACAGGCTGTTACGCCTTACTGCAAGTCCTGCTTTTTAGCTTGTCCGGAACTGAAATCAGTAAATAAGTATCGGGGTTTCAGGCTCTATCATTTCATACAGCTGAGCGGCCGAAGAAGGCGGCATGTTGACACATCCGTGTGAGCCGGCTCCCTGATATATGTTCCCGCCGAACTGACTTCTCCATGAAGCATCATGGAGTCCGTAACTTGAGCCTATGAACGCCATCCAGTAGCTGACGAATGATTCGTATTCATCCCCGTTGTCTTCGGTCCCTTTCAGCGTCTGGTTCCTCGCCTTGTATATCAGGCGGTATGTGCCGCGCGGGGTGCTGTGATTGCCTGCATTGCCTGTCACGACAGGGCAGTCCATTTTGGCCTTGCCATCGACGAAATAAGTCAGATGCTGCTTGGAGATGCTTACAAATACATATGTGCCCAGAGCCCCGTATTCAGGCTTCTGAACCTTGACATACGCCTCGGCAGTAGTCTTGTTCCCGCTGGAGTCAGTGGCAACAGCCGTTATCTTGTAATTACCTGCCTTATCGAAATCCAGGTCAGGTTTCTGAAGCTCAACTGTGACTTCGCCGCTGTTATCCTCCGCAGCAAACATATTGTCTATCTTCTCGTCTTCAATAGGAAGACCGGCAAAAGTGCCCACACTTTCTGCTTTGGTGAAAACAGGCGGAACCTTATCTGTAATCGTGAAGGAGTACTGCCTGTACTGATGGCCGCAGTATCTGATGGTCAGCTTGTGATCGCCCGGCATCGCCATGCCTGCTTCACGTATGTCCACGCCATCGAGGAGGAGCTCAGTGTTGTCAAGAACGAAAGCCTTGTCCTCTTCAGACATTTCAGACAGATCCACGTATTCAGCAATATCCGGGGATATAGGTTCCCCGAGCTCCATTGTAAAGCTTGAGTATGAATACTTCGGATTGACCGGAAGATAAGGCTTACATGAAGTAAGCATCAGACACATGGCTGATGCTGTGACAAGAAGCAGTAATTCGGTTATGAGTTTCTTTCGTGATATCAATGCGGAGTACCTTCCGGAAATATGAATAAAAAAGCGGACCGTTACGGTCCGCTTTGTTGTCTGCAATGCTTCAGCGTTTTGCTCTGAAACATGACCGCTGAGAACATTATAGTACATTTTACATGAAAATTGTATAACGACGTGTAAAACTTACTTTACTTCTCGGAAGCTGTAAGTGCAGCTTCGTTGATCCTGTATGCACCCTTGCTGCTTCTGAGGAAGAAGAGTGTTCCGATGAGGAGTACAACACCTACGATCAGAGGAATGACCGGGCTGCTTGTGAATCCTGCGATCACATAGGAGATCGCGGATACAGCAGCTACTGTTGTAGCATATGGCAGCTGAGTCGAAACGTGTGATACATGGTTGCAGTTAGCTCCTGCGGAAGCCATGATGGTTGTATCTGAAATAGGTGAGCAGTGATCTCCGTATACAGCACCGGCCATGCATGCTGCGATGATCGGTGTTGCAAGCTCAGGGTGAGACTCGGTGATAGCAAGTCCGAGAGGGATCAGGATACCGAATGTTCCCCAGCTTGTTCCGGATGCAAATGCCAGTACGCATGCGATGAGGAAGAGTGCTGCCGGGATGATGCCGACTGCAGCTCCCTGCATTCCTTCTACAAGGCCGCTTACGTAATCAGCAAGTCCGAGACTGTCTGTCATAGCCTTGAGGGACCATGCGAGAGTCAGGACGAGGATAGGCGGTACCATTGCCTGCATTCCTTCAGGGATGCAGCCCATGCAGTCCTTGAAGCTGATCGTGCGTCTGCACAGATAGTAAATAATGATGATGAAGAGTGCGATGAGACCTCCCATTGAGAGACCTACGGAAGCATCTGAAGCGGAGAATGCTTCAACAAATCCTGTTCCGCCGAAGAATCCGCCTGTGTAAATCATTCCGAGTACGCAGCTTACTACGAGCACGAGTACAGGGAATACCAGATCCATTACGACACCCTTGTCGCTTCCGCGTTCTGCAGCATCTGCAGCCTTGGAGTTTGCATCCTCAACAGTGAACAGGTCGCCATTCTCAACTGCGTTCATCTCGAACTTTGACATTGTTGCATAGTCGAACTTCATGAAGATGAGTGCGAACATCATGATGAGTGTGAACAGTGCGTAAAAGTTGTAAGGGATGCATCTGATAAACAGTGAGATGCCTTCTCCTTCGCCTGCGAAGCTCGATACTGCAGCAGCCCATGATGATACAGGGGCGATGATGCAGACAGGAGCAGCTGTAGCGTCGATGATGTAAGCGAGCTTAGCTCTGGAAACTCTGAACTCATCTGTGACAGGCTTCATTACTGAGCCTACTGT
Source organism: uncultured Clostridia bacterium (assembly GCA_946402595.1). Lineage (GTDB taxonomy): Bacteria > Bacillota > Clostridia > Peptostreptococcales > Anaerovoracaceae > Crickella. Next base: position 767 of record CAMIWY010000022.1, on the reverse strand, counting down.
CAGGCAGTTGAAGTAGTCATCTACGAAGATGATGATTCCGAGAATGACTGTAGCGAGCTCAGCAGCCACACGGGACTTTACTCTCTTGAGAGCCCAGCCTCCGAATGCCTTGGATCCTCCGGAAAGGTTCATAAGAGCAACGATGATGCCGAGAACTACGAGGAAGATAAGAATACCGACGTTCCATGCGTCAGACAGGGAAGCGATCAGTCCGTCCTGGAGAATGTGATTGACGATACCGTCAAAATCAGCTCCGGCATAGATAACAGCTCCTGTCAGCACTCCGAGGAACAGCGAACTGTATACTTCCTTGGTAACGAGTGCCAGAACGATAGCGATGAGCGGCGGAAGCGCAGCCCAGGCTGTTGCGTATAAAGCAGGTACATAATCCATAAATTTACCTCCGATACATATAATACCCTGCGCGGTCCTGCGGACCGTTCTAAATAAAAAATCCATGAATAACGCTTGAAACGTGCCATGGATCAGATAATCTATTTCATCCTTATACCATGATAGCGCTCCACTTGCGTGACAGTACGCCGCATCTTATTACGGCGTCCCAGAATACCGGACGGGGAAGTCCCTGCATTCTTCGGCGGATCATCCTTTCGGCATCTGCATTCCCATGCGTTTGGTGAAGCCTACTTATAATCTCCGCAACCTCTATCGGGTCAGGTGTTATTCAGTTGGATAAGCGGCATCGGACCATAGGCCTTCTGCCATATAACTTTTCAAATGATAAAGTTATTCAGGAATTAAGTCAA
>CAMIWY010000021.1 GCA_946402595.1 uncultured Clostridia bacterium | reverse complement strand
TCGAAGGATCGGCAACGACAAGATCGGTAGTCATCGGATCGAGTCCCCTCTCGACGCATTCGACTGATGCATAGAAGGATTTAAGATCTATGCACAGGAACACGTCGCCATATTCGCCATTTACGCATTTCAGGTCTTCCATGAGGTTGTTATGAAATTATAATAATCAGCTGATTATTATTGTTTATAAAAAGCTCTTCCTGTACTCCACAGGTGTCATGCCCTGTGTCTCGGTAAAGTTCTTGGTGAAGTAGCTCTGCGAGCAGAACGCCAGGCTGTCTGCAATAGCTGCAACAGTCATGTCTGTCTCTCTCAGCAGTCTCTGTGCTTCGAGCATCCTCTCCCTGAGGATGAATTCGCTTATAGTGATCCCGAGCTCATTCCTGAAGATCGCTGATGCGTACGTCCTGCTGACATTGACATACTCTGCAATATCCGCCAGCTCTATTTTCTCATGTAAGTGGTCCTCTATATAGGACACCATCCTCGCCAGTCTAGGCGACTTCTTCTTCTCCTTGAGGACATACTTCATCTTCACTGCATAGTTGTATGCCATGCCGTGGACGAGGTCGTACAGGTCAGGGAGCGCAGATGCATGATCGAATTCGCTGATGAACTCATCTCTTATGTCATACGCGACCATGTCGAGCAGCCCTGCCTCTATCGCCACAAGACACATCTCCGAAGCTGCACAGACAGCCTCGTAGTACATCTTGTTCATTGCCTCGCTGTAAGATGTGCACCTGTTAAAAAGTGCCGTTGGGTATTCATAATTCTCCTGTGACAGTGCCGTGATCCTGTCCGCATCGCCCTTTCTGATTGCATCAAAATACTTCTTCTTCCTGAGATACGGAAGATATATCTGATTCCTGCGCGTACGGCTCAGTATCATGTTCGCTGTTTTTCTGTCGCTCATTATAGTCAACTCCTGATCTGTATTATTGTAAACGGGCAAATAATCGCCTGTTTAGGGCAAAATCGTAATTTTCTTATATTATTTGCAACAGGATTATAACATAAGAAGCTCCGATTTATTACAATGAATTTACGAAATGTGTTATTAGGCAGGCTGTCAGTTCACTTTTATAGTAAGTTTTGCAATAACACAGAAAAGACTCTCCGGTCTACGGGGAGAGTCTCAATAAAACTCGATATGAGATAGTGCTTTGAAGAAACGGCTATGCACATGTCCGGTTGGGGTCCGGATTTGTTCAGAGTCGTTTTTTCATTGCAGCCATAAAATAGGCTGACCCTTTCAGGTCAGCCTCACTTCAGTGTCTTCCTGTGTATTTAGGTTTTCGCGCCCTTCCGGCAATCTTTATGATGATCTTTACGACCAGGACGAGAACTACTATACCGCCCAGTACTCCGCCCACATAAGGCGCGTACTGCATCACAGCATCTTTGACAACCTCGGTCATGCTGTCGGGCGCATCTTCTTCAACTTCTTCCTCGACCTGCGACATGGATTCGGAATGAGCATCCGCCCCGTTGTCATCGCCTTCAGCAAGCACTGCTGCGGAAGAGAACATCAGCATGAGAAGCGCAAGTATTAAAGTTATTACTGCCGATCTTTTTTTCATGACTGCCTGTCCCCCTTTCATGAGGTTCATCCTTCCCGTTCCGCCGGGTTATCTTTTGTTCAGATATCTCTGAAGGGCCTTCATCGAGTTCCTGCCGAAATAACCATCTCTCGTTACTCCCAGCTTTTTCTGCAGCGCCTTGGATGTGCTCTTTCCCCACACACCGTCAGCCTTGATTCCGAGCCACTTCTGCATCGCCTTTACAGTCGGGTCCTTGCTGTTTCCGTAACTCTTGGCAGTTACTCCCTCACTGTACTTCTTATAGCTTTTCCTGATTGTGATCTTTCCGGTCTGCTTGACTCCGAGGAACTTCTGGAGCTCCTTTATAGTTGCCTTTCCGCCATATCCGTCAACTACCAGCGCACCGTTTGCGGATTTGCCGCTCAGAACATTGGTGACCTTCTGAGTGATAGTCGGTACGGTAACGATGCTGCGGTTGACCGTCTTCAGGTAATTCGCTCCGGTATTGTTGATAGCGTTTCCGTTTACAGTGATGTCTGCCGTTCCCTTAAGTGAGGAGCCGCTGTATACACCTACCATCATACCTGTGCTGACCTTGGTGCCGTCTGCAACAGCCTTGCCCCTGGCATCGATCACCTTCAGTGTGTACTTATCTGAGTAGCTGCTCTTCAGCGCGATCTTGTCCAGAAGTGTTCCTGCTGTTGTTCCTGAAGGGACGTTCCTTACATAAGCACCGTTGCTGTTTGAACCGATGCTGTACGATGCACCGCTCTTGTTGGTGAAGATGACGCCTCCGACTTTGGACAGTCCGATATGCTTGATATATCCGCTGTCAATGGAGATCGGAACAAGTGCATATCCGCCGTATTTTCCTATGCCCTTTACATAAGCATATGCTCCCGAAGAGCTCTTCTTGACATTGTTGATGCCGCCTACGATGTAGTCCTTGCCTTCCTTCAGGAGTGTTCCGCCGTTGTAGATCTCAAGCGCAGGTCTGACAGCATTTCCTGTATAGATCAGGTTAGTGTTTCCGTAAATAGTAGTTTTAGGGGACTTATTGACACTCTTATTGAGATACCAGAAATCCGCATCTGTGGATCCGATCTTATTTGTTGAGTAGTACTTTATCCCGTTGACCTTGGCAGTGCTTGTATACTGCCACTTGGTATAGTTGGACGGCGACTGATTCACATTGTAGTACTGAGCGCACCACATATCGACGTCAGATGCAAGTCCTGTTCCGTTTGCAAGATATGACTTGAAGAAGTTGGTATTCGCATATACTCCCGGGTCATATCCGTTGGCTCTGATTACATCTGCAAAAGCATTGACTGCCTGAATCGCGGTCTTCTGCTTGAGGCCGTAAAGTCTGCCTTTGTTCTTGCCGCTGGACTTTCCTGCAAACTCATAGTCCATGTATACAGGGAGTTCGAGGTCCTTAGGTCCGATTCCGAGAGCTTTCAGTCTGTTGACTGCGTACTGGGCTTCTTTTCTTGCCTCAGCTGCACTCTTGGCCTGTGAGAATACATACACACCCTTCATGACGCCGGAAGCTTTAGCCTTGCTGTAATGTGTAGCAAACTTGCTGTCGATGTTGAGACTGCCGTTTCCGTATGTAGTGTAGGTAACTCTCATTATCGAAAAGTCGCAGCCATTGAGTTTTGTAGCTTTCCAGTCACTTCCCGTAGCCTGGAAATATGAAACGTCGACGCCGTTGACTATAAGGTTACCGTTGAATCTTGAATTATGATTGTACGATGACCTTGTATTGGCAAAAGGTGATTTGCCGCTGGCTGCATATGCCCCGTCTTCCAGTCCTGCAAGTCCGCAGACGAGGCTGACGGTCAGTATTATTGCCATCAGATGTCTTGCCATTCTTGTTATACCGGTTGACTTCTTCATAAGTCGCTCCTTCCCTGTATGCTGTATCTTCTCTCTGTCCCTGCGTCAGAAGGTTGCTACCTCCGGACTGCACGGTTCACATTTTGCCAGTTTCCTGATGTACAGTACCGGCCCCTTTTCCTGATATGCTTCGGCATATTCAACTCTTACCTTGGCTGTGATCTCTATCCAGTCGCCTACATTCAGTTTCTCATGTCCTGAGTAGTATGAGAGCAGTCCCGCGAACTGTATGTCAGCCTCGCAGCATGTCATCACATGTCTTCCGAATGCGAACTGCCCTTCCGGGAGCTCCTCTGAGAGAGCCACACGTCCTTTCAGAATGAACGTTTTGCCGTCATAATCATCTTCGTTCTCGTTTATATCCCTGTACCACTCTGCGTACCAGTCATCCTCGATTCTGATCTGGGACTTCGTCATGTCGTATGGCAGAGGATCCTGGATATCATCCGGCTCGATGTCGTCCGGACCGTACTCGTATACGATGAGGTTGCGCCTGTTGGCGATCCTGACCTCCTTGTGGAAAGGCATTTTGTCAAAACCCTTCTCGCATCTGTTGAATACGACCATGTCTGCGGTCTGCATCTTGTTGAAGCAGAGCTGACGCATATTGCGGTTGTACATCTGGAAGGTCGTCGCATCGAAGAGCGCCATCTCCTGCTGGATCAGCCAGTTGACCGGCATCGCTGCGAAGAGCTTCTGGTTCTCCCACATGCCGTTGTACTCGACCACGACCCTGTCATATGGACCAGCCTTCGATATCTTCAGCAGATTGCTCGGATTAAGCTCTGCCTCCGAGCGGATGTGTTCAACCCTGACGCCAGGTCCTACGAACTTTTCCGGCTCATATGCCGTCTCGCCTCTCTCGCAGATGAGAAGGAGAGTCCTTCCGTCATCGCCGAATTCGTGATTCTCAAGCGTTTCTTTTATAAATGTCGTCTTTCCGGATCCCAGAAACCCGGTAAAGAGATATACTGGTTTATCTGTCAACATTACTTAATAGTCTCTTTTCTTAATTTCATTTTGTGACAATGGGACGGTTCTCTTTGTCATGTTTTTCAGGTTTACGCAAGTCTGAACAGCTTGTTGATCTTGTCCTTCTTGAGGCTTGTTCCGATAACAACTACCATTCCGGTGGCCTCAGCCTCTGTCTCTCTGACTTCGCCTTCACCAGGTACGTAGTCGAATTCGAGCCAGCCGCCTTCTGTATTCTCTACGATGCCCTTGGCTCTGAGTACCTCTCCGCATTCATCGAGGCTGTCAACGATCTCCTCGATCTCTGCTCTTGAGTACTTGTTGCTTGTATGTACTCCGACTTCGTCGAATACCTCATCAGCATCATGTCCGTGGTGGTGATGGTGGTGGTGATGATGGTGGTGATGCTCATGCTCGTCGTCGTCATCGTCATCATCGTCATCGTGATGATGGTGATGGTGTTCATGCTCATCGTCATCATCGTCGTCGTCATCATGGTGATGGTGGTGATGATGTTCGTGCTCATCGTCATCATCATCGTCGTCATCATCGTGGTGATGGTGGTGATGGTGGCAATCACACTCTTCATCGTCGCACTCGTGCTCATGCTCGTGTGCTGCAAGTTCCTCGTAAGCTTCTTCTCTCAGCTTGTCGAGCTCTGCGCTGAGAGTCTTCTTCGACTCCATTACCTCGAGCATCTTGGCTCCGCTCAGCTGATCCCAGTCTGTAGTTACGATCTCAGCCTCTGCGTTGAGTTCTCTGATGGACTTGACGATCCTGTCGATTTCCTCAGCGCTCATGCCCTGCTGATGTGAGAGGAAAATTGAGCTTGCATGCTCTACCTGATTCTTATAGAACTCGCCGAAATTCTCCATATACATGTCGTATCTCTTTGCGTCCACGACTGTTGTGAATCCGTTGAGCTGGATCTTGTCATTCTTAAGATCCTGAACTGCGATAATTACGTCTGACAGCTTTCCGACTCCGGATGGCTCGATGAGGATCCTGTCCGGATTATACTGCTCGATTACTTCGTTAAGCGCTTTGCCGAAGTCACCTACCAGTGTGCAGCAGATGCATCCGGCTACCATTTCATTTATCTTGATCCCTGACTCTCTGAGGAAGCCCGTATCAACACCGATTTCACCGAACTCGTTCTCAATGAGTACGATGTTCTTGTTCTCATAGCCTTCAGCTATCAGCTTCTTGATAAGTGTGGTCTTTCCTGCTCCGAGAAATCCTGAAAAAATGTCGACTTTTGTCATAATATTATGCCTCTCTTCTTTATATTTTTTATGTAAAGCGTCCTTTACACGTATGTTGTCAACTGTACATAGTGGAATATAGCACCGCAGATGCTGATAGTAAAGTTTCCTTTACAATTATTCAGCAAACTTCGGCGTATACATTTTCCGTTGTGCTATACTTAAACAAAAGGTCTTGTTTTTACTCAATACGTTTCAGTCCAGACAGATAAACCCGGATATGTAAGGAAGGGAGATGAGATCATTGGAATATAAAATGAAGCTAACTGATGAGCAGAAGGCCATCCTTGAACATTCAAAGGGTGAGACTCTTGCCAAAGTCATGGAATCGCTGGTGAGATACGGCGAGCTGTTCGGTGCGACAGAGATGGTCCCGATCAGCAGCAAGTACAACCATCTCGTAACATCATTCGGTCTGAAAGCGCTCGGTCCCGTATACGAGCTGATGGACAAGCTCCTTGAAGCAGGCGCTCCGTCAGGTCAGAAGTTCTCGGTCGACCCGAAGCCGCTGGACCCGAATGTGCCAAGCAGTTTTGCCCAGGATGCTATTTTCAAGTTCTTCATGTACAGCCGTCAGAAGGACTATGAGAAGCAGCTCATGCAGCTGGGCCTTCTTTCCGACAATGCCTTCACCTGCACCTGCTACATGGATGAGGTAGGCAACAAGCCGGGATACGGTGAAGTCCTCAGCTGGTCTGAATCCTCCGCGGTCGTATACGCCAACTCGGTACTCGGTGCAAGATGCAACCGTAACTCAGGGATCATCGACCTGATGGGATCTGTAATCGGCTACGTCCCGAAGTTCGGTCTGCTGACCGATGAAGGCCGCAAAGCCGACTGGATCATCGAAGTCAAAACGACGAAGAAGCCTGAAGCGCAGCTCCTCGGTTCTGCTATCGGCATGAAGGTAATGGAAGATGTTCCTTATGTAAAAGGTCTCGACCAGTGGCTCGGAACAGAACTTGACGACGAGGCATGCACCTATCTTAAGGACTTCGGTGCAGCAACAGCATCCAACGGCGCTGTCGGACTCTATCACATCGACAAGCTCACTCCTGAGGCTGTAAAATTCGGCGAAGACCTTATAAATCCGGGCGCAAAGACCTATGTCATCGATGACGCAGAACTCGAGAGAGTTTACAGAGAGTACCCGGTCATCTGGAAGAATAAGAACGCTCAGCCTAAACTCTGCTTCATGGGCTGCCCTCACATGAGTCTGCAGCAGCTCAAGGACTGGACAGATAAGGTGGAAGAAAGCCTGAAGAAGAACGGTGTTGAAAAGGTAACAGTACCAACCGTCTTCACGGCTGCTCCTGATGTGCTCGAAGCCTTCGCAAAGACACCTTATGCCGACAGGCTTAAGGCGACCGGAGTCATCACATCATACATATGCCCTCTTATGTACATGAACAATCCTCTCAGCGAGAAGATGCCTGTCATCACATCCAGCAACAAGCTGAGAACTTACACATCTGCACGTTACTATACAGATGAAGAAATACTTGAACAGATAACAGCTCCGGGCAGAAGCAGCGGCAGGAAGATATTGCTCGGAAGGATAACCGGCGCAGTGCCTGCCTTCCACAAACTCCCTAATCCGCTGCCTCGCGGAATCAGGAAAGGAGGCAGATAAGATGAAAGAGTTTCAGGGACGTGTAGTCGTACCGGGCAGAATAGCTGCCGAAGCACTCGTATCACACGAGGGGCTCAATACTCTTGCTTCCTTCCAGAAGGCCCTGCAGTTCGGCGACAAGAATGCGACCTGCGGTGACCAGAACAACCCTGACCTGTACGGCAAGCAGATGGCCGGCAAGGCGCTTTGCCTGCCTCAGACCATCGGATCCACAACGGGCGGACTGGTTCTCTACTGCGCATGCTCGATGGGCAGACAGCCTGCATGCATGCTGTTCTCGAAGCCGATCGACTCACTTGCTGCGGCAGGAACAGTTCTCGCAGACGTGTGGCTCGACGATGTCAATATGCCTGTCATTGACTCTCTCGGTGACGAGTTCCTTGAGTACGTCAAGGACGGCATGAACATTGTGGTTCAGGAGGGCGGAAAGATTCTTGTAGGCTGATGCAGTTTTAGTGCATAATAGTACAGACCCGCTTCCCCGGGGAGCGGGTCTTGATTTATAGAGGGTAAACAGGGAGCAATATATCATGGATCTTGAAAAGAAGCTGAACATGAATGAGCGGAAGGGAGAATTCCTTGTAGGGCTCGCTCTTGCACTGAGGGCAAGCTCGCTTCTCTTCGGCAAAATAGCGATGCGCACGATGGGGCCTTATCTTACGATAGCGATAAGATTCACCATCGCATTTATCCTGATCGCTTTTCTCTTCAGGAAGAGCCTTCACAAGGTCAACCTCAGAACTCTGTGGCACTGCGCATTGATAGGATTCTTCTTCTTTCTCGCAATGGTGTTTGAGATGTTCGGACTTCAGACCACCCCATCATCAGTTACAGCCTTCCTCGAAGGTTCTGTCGTGGTCATAGTTCCCGCAATAGCCTGCATAATGCACCGAAAACTGCCGGACAGGATCACTGTGATCTCTGCCGTTGTCGCCCTGATTGGTGTCGCATTCCTTACGCTCAAAGGTGACCGCCTCGGATTCACCACCGGTGAGCTTCTGGTGCTCGGCGGCACAGTCTGGTATTCAATGACAGTAATAATCACAGACACAGCGGCAAAAAACGACGACCTTGAGGTCGTCGCAATCTACCAGCTTCTGTTCATAGCGATCTTCGCATATATCGGTGCTTTCATATTCGAGGAGATCAGACTGCCTCAGAGCGGGCAGGAATGGGGAGCGGTCCTCGCTCTTGCCATCATCTGCACCGGCGTGGGATTCACCATACAGCCTTTCGGACAGAAGTACATAACAGCTGAACGTGCCGGCGTGCTCGCAGTCTTCAACCCGCTGACAGCAGCAGTGCTGGGAGTCGTGTTCCTGCATGAGAAACTCACAGGAAGCATGATCCTCGGCGCCGTGCTGATCCTCATCTCCATCCTCGCACCTGCCTGGATCGAGGACCGCAGGGCAAAACAGCGAAAGGACTGACATTCGTGATCTGTGATCCGTCAAGTCACAGACTCCGGACTTAACAAGCAGGACCGGGCCAAAACAGGCCCGGTCCTTTTGAATTGCCTCCAATAGTTTTACTATCTGATCTTAGTCTTTGAGATATCCTCTCAGCGGTCCGCCAGGGAGATTTGTAACATCCTTGATTGCCTCAGATATCGACGCAACTACAGGATTTTCCCTTGCGATGGTCTGCTCTACCTGCTTGATGATATGCTCATCATATTCACGGTGAGTGACAACATAGAACTCATCATTCTCGATTGCCCTGAACACTCTCTCGCCGAAGCCTTCGATCGGATAGCCTGTTCCGATTACGAACTGAGCAGCAGCTTTGCCCTTTACGAAAGTCTCGCTCTGATAGTACGGATCATCTCCGTGAGCATATCTTGCAGGACGATACTCATCAGCGTGGTCAAAGTTGGTGCGTACGAAGCCCGGACAGAATACTCCGAGGTGGATGTCCGATCCTGTCTCCTGCATCTCGTATTCGATGCATTCAGACAAAGCTACAGCTGCATTCTTGGTCGTATAGTACGCAGCCATGCCGGTGCTTGTGATGAGTCCGGCTACCGAGCAGGTGTTCATGATGTTGCAGTGTGTGCCCTGCTTTCTCATGATTGGAATTACCTGCCTCATGAAGTAAACGTGTGACAGATAGTTGGTGCGGAAGATCCACTCCCAATCCTGCAGCGGAATGACAAATCCAGGTCCAGGCGTGCAGGTTCCTGCGTTGTTCATCAGAAGATCGATCTGGCCCCACTTGTCCATTACGGCATTGACGACCTTCTCTGTTTCTTCATACAGTGATACGTCCGCAGGGATGATCAGGATGTCTTCAGCGCCGTATTCCCTGGCAACATCTCCGATCTTGGCAAGCTCATCCTCCATGATGTCGACTGCAGCGATCTTCATCTTTCTCTTGGCAGCCTCTTTGACGAATTCCTTACCGAATCCGTATGCAGCACCTGTAATAAGAGCTACCCTGCCGGCCAGGTCTTTGTCTCCCTTCTCATAAGCCTTAGGCTCTTTGCCTACATTCTTCAGATCAGGGTTGACATTGTTTACGCTGTCATAGATCTGCTTTCTGATGATCGGATCATACTGAGGATGTGTTACGATGTAGAACTGATCATCCTCGATGGCCTTGAAGCATTTTTCACCGAATCCGTCGATCGGAAGACCCGTAGTAACTACGTACTCGCTCATCTTCTCGAATTTCTGGAATTCTGCACTTGTATAGTAAGGATCGGTCGGGTCAGAGAATCTGGCAGGTCTGTGGCGCTCTGCGTGATGCAGGTCGGTCTGTACAAAGCCAGGGCAGAAGATGCTGATGTGGATATTATCTACACCGATCTCCTCAAGCTCGTTTCGTGTAGCACGGCTCAGAGAAACAGCTGCGTGCTTGGTCGAATAGTAGCCAGGCATAGCGTTGCTTGTGATGAGTCCAGCTATCGAGCATACGTTGAGGATGTTGCAGTGTGTGCCCTGCTTCATCATGATAGGAATGACCTGTTTCATCATGTAGATCTG
>CAMIWY010000020.1 GCA_946402595.1 uncultured Clostridia bacterium | reverse complement strand
TCAAATAAAGGTCAGCTGTTTTCAGCAGCTGGCCTTTTTGCTTGTTTTGCCAGTTGTCATATTACGCGTCATTTCTCCTTCTCTCAGATTCGTGTATTTTTTCCGTGTGATGGATTTGTGAACATCTTATTCATATTGACATCACATTTCCACGATAGTAAAATTGAATGGTAGTTAGGCGCAATGCGTCAATTTAATAGGAGGTATTTATTATGGAACAAAGTAAAGGTCAATTTAATTCGAATTTCGGATTCCTTATGGCCGCACTTGGATCCGCAGTAGGTCTTGGTAACCTCTGGTCCTTCCCTTACAAGATGGGACTTGGCGGTGGATTTGCTTTCCTGCTTCTCTACGTCATCCTGCTTGTAACCGTAGGTTATCCTCTGGTACTTTCCGAGATCGCTATCGGCCGTAAGTCTCAGAAGGCTGCTATCGAGGCATACTATGAGATTCATCCAGCATTCAAGTTCAACGGTGTTCTTCAGACAGCAGTACCGTTCTTCCTGATTGCTTTCTACTGCACATTCGGCGGATACATCATGAAGTATCTTGTATACTCCGTAATTGCATTCGGCGGCAAGGAAGTAGATCCGCAGGCATTCTTCGAAGCATCACTGCTGAGCAACGGCGGACAGGCTATGATCTGGATGGTCATCTTCCTGGCACTCACAGTTGTGATCGTACTGGGCGGCGTATCCGGCGGTATCGAGAAGTTCTGCAAGGTAGCTATGCCTGCACTCTTCGTAATGCTGGTCATCATCGTAATCAGATCCTGCACACTGCCTGGATCCGGTGAAGGTCTTGCATTCCTGTTCAAGCCTCACTTCGAGGGCTTCACAACAGCTAAGGGCTTCTTCGACACAATGAAGCTTGCCGGCGGACAGATGTTCTTCTCACTGTCCCTCGCATCCGGATGTCTGATTGCTTATGGTTCATACCTCGACAGAGGTGAGAACCTTGAGAAAGACGCTGTATTTATTGCTGTTGGTGACTCCATCGCTGCTATCCTTGCCGGTATGGCTATCATGCCTGCATGCACAGCTTACGGAATCGAGCCGGGTGCTGGTCCTGGACTTCTGTTCATCTCCATGCAGACAGTATTCAACGAACTGGCTGGCGGAAAGCTCTTCGGATTCCTCTTCTGGCTGCTCGTATTCTTCGCTGCTCTGTCATCCTCAATCGGTATGATGGAAGGCGGAATCTCTGCTATCCTCGATAACAGAATCAAGGCTGGTAAGTCTGCTAACAGATTCGGAGTTACAATGCTGATGGGTCTCTGGGCACTGATCGGAAACGCACTGACAACTCTCGACTGCCTTGGTGCAGCTCCAACTGTTGCATGGTTCCACCTGCTCGGACAGCCGGACGTACTCGATGTATGGGATGCTCTTGCTGAAGGTATCCTGATGCCTCTCACAGGCCTGATCATGGCTATCCTGATCGGCTGGATAGTTCCTCACTATGTTGATGACGAAATCGAAAGAGGATCCAACTTCAAGTCAAGAGGACTCTTCGACTTCTGCATCAAGTGGCTCGGACCTATCTTCATGGCTCTCATCGTTTACGGCCAGATCACATCATTCTGGGGCAACTAATCTGAATCATCAGATACAGTACTGACTTACATCTTAGAGGTTGTAAGGTTACGAACTAACTACATCAAAATGCCCGGCGAGCAATCGCCGGGTGTTTTCTTATCCGTATATAACCGCATGTCTCTTCCCTTCTTGTCTTTGACATGGAATGTTCACATAGGTAAAATTATGGATGGAACAACTGATACTGAATTTTAAATCGATTCATCATAATCATTAGCAACGGAGACTGACCATGTTAAAAGATAAAACCATAGTACTCGGTGTCACAGGCGGCATTGCTGCATACAAGTCGGCATATCTGGCAAGCGCTCTTAAAAAGCAGCACGCCAATGTACATGTCGTCATGACTGAGCATGCGACTGAGTTCATCTCCCCTCTCACCTTTGAGACGCTGACCAGTAACCGTGTCACGGTGGAGATGTTTGACAGACATTTTGAGTATGATGTCAAGCACATTTCTCTCGCCAAGGCAGCTGACCTCATGATCGTCGCACCTGCAACAGCCAATTTCATAGCCAAGGCAGCCAACGGTATCGCGGATGACATGCTGTCTACTGTCTTCCTGGCAGCTAAATGCACCAGGCTTGTCGTGCCTGCAATGAACACAGCTATGTATGAGAATCCTGCTACTCAGGACAATCTGGCCAGGCTTGCAGGATACGGTATTAAGATCATCGAGCCGGTCACAGGGCTTCTCGCCTGCGGTGATGAGGGCAAGGGCAAAATGCCTGAGCCTGAAGAACTGCTCGAGCATATTCTGATGGAATGTGCATGCGACAAGGATCTCGAAGGTCTCAAGGTGCTGGTAACCGCCGGTCCTACTCAGGAGGCCATCGATCCTGTAAGATACATCACCAACCATTCCAGCGGCAAGATGGGCTATGCCCTCGCAAGAGCTGCAAAAATGAGAGGTGCTGAGGTAGTTCTTGTAAGCGGTCAGACAGCACTCACACCTCCTGCAGGGGTCAGTGTCATCAATGTAAAGAGCTCACAGGAGATGCACGATGCTGTGATGGAGCATGCTGAGTCATCAGATATGATTTTCAAGGCAGCTGCTGTTGCTGACTACACCCCTCTTACAGTCGCCGATGAAAAGATCAAGAAGAAGGACGGCGAGATGGTTATTGAGCTTAAGCGCACAGCTGACATACTCGGAGACATCGCTAAGATAAGAAGAGACGATCAGGTCATATGCGGTTTCTCCATGGAGACCGAGAATCTCATAGAGAATTCGAGATCCAAGCTCGAGCGCAAGTCTCTCGACCTGATCTGTGCCAACAGCCTCAGGACTGCAGGAGCAGGATTCAGAGGAGACACCAACATAATAACGATCATAACAAAAGACAGCATTACCGAACTCGGCAAGCTGTCCAAACTCGATACCGCACAGCGGATCATAGATGTCGCATCTCAGATGCATATGGTGAGAGAAGAACGTTCGAAATAGATCATCTTCTGTTCATCCTTGCCATCGATGTGATCGTCTGTATCTTCATCGGACACACATCCATGCATGAAAGAGACCTGGAGCATCCGGCAGCAAAATGTCTGTCGTATGCTCTTTTTATTTCTCCGTTTTTCTCAGAGCTCATGGAGGATATGAGGAAGCAGTCGTTGGCATACAGCGCTTTGGTCTTCTTCGTCTTCATGTTCTCAAGAAGGCCGAGCGAGATCGTTGCAACCACCTTCTGTTCTGCACGGGCAGGATCTCTTCAGGTCAGTGCTTCGGTTTATACTCTTTATCCGGCGCGGAACTGCGTGCAGCTCTTCCTTCTCTGACTTCTGCGACATCTCTTCTGCCGGCCGTATTCTCCCCGAAAACTATAATCTCCTCAGGTGTCGGAACATGACCGTAACGTGCCCTGTCTGAATCCCACGCTGAATCCAGCAGACCTGCGAAGAAAAACATCAGAGTCACGCTGAGCAGGATGCCTCCGATTATGTCAGTGAACCAGTGGACACCGCAGATCATTCTTCCGTAGACAGTCACGATTATAACTGCAGCGCACAGGAGGCCAAGTGTATTTTTCAGGAAAACGTTCCTGACATACCTTCCGAGCACCATCGCTGTTGAGGCCATGACTGTAATGATCAGCATGGTGTGTGATGACGGGAACGATGCCTCAGGTGCGGCTGCGTCCGGCATGATAACAGGCCTGTAGTTGATGATAAACTTCTCAAAGAATATATACAGCCCTATTACGACAACATACAGTCCCGCAAGTGTATATATAGACTTGTCGACCTTCGCAAAGCTTTTGCGCCTGATCAGCTGAACAAGGCCGGCAAAACCGAACATAGCGCAGATACCGAGCGCTGCATATCCGAGCAGCTCAGTCAGTTTATACCACTGCATATTTACACCGGTGTAATCGTGTATCTTCCCGTTGATCGTCGAGAATCCGACCGATGTTCCGTCAGGTCCTATCGGTGCGACATCGTATGTCTTAAGCATATATATAAGTGCCACGAACAGCAGGCCGGTGATGATACCGCAGATAAATTTCTTCATAGTGAAAAACGTCCTTTCATAGTGCACCGTGAATACTTGCGCGTTCCCGGTTGTATTTCTCACTTATTATAGCAGAAAAACCCGAAATGCAAATGATGAGTGTTTTTTCAATTGAACAATTATTTACGCAACACGTCGATGTCATTTATAGTATAATGATGCGAATAATATTATTTGAGAGAGGCAGGCGATAATGGCAGTAACATCAGTAGCATTTGCAGTTTTTACATTTTTTACGGTTATAGCCTATTTCGCTTTCCCTAAGAAAAACTCCCGCTGGGTCATTCTCCTTATTGCGAGCAGTTTTTTTTATGCATATAACAGCTTCAGATACTGCGTTTTTATATTTCTGACCATTCTCAGCATCTATGCGGCATCGCATGCCATGGACAGCATAAGCTCGAAAACACGTTTCTTTCTTAAAAGGAACAAGGACGAATGGACCAGAGAAGAACGCAAAGCATACAAGGCAAAATCTGAAAAGAAGCGCAGGCGCATTCTTGCTCTGACACTGCTTCTGAATTTCGGCATTCTTTTCATTCTTAAGTATTTCAACTTCTTCTCAGGCAGCATAGCATCCCTTCTGGGCGCTGATGCTTCACAGGCACCGAGGATCGAGATCCTGCTTCCGCTGGGAATCTCATTTTACACATTTACATCGACAGGATATCTCATTGACGTATACAGAGAGACAGTGAAGCCTGAAAAGAATCTCTTCAAGTTCGCGCTCTTTGTCTCGTTCTTCCCGCATATTATCCAGGGACCAATAAGTTCCTTTGAACACCTGCATCATCAGCTCATCGAAGGACATAGCCCTGAGTGGATCAACCTCAAACACGGCGTAATGCAGATCGCATGGGGACTTTTCAAGAAGCTTGTCATAGCAGACACCGCATGGGTCGCGATCAAGGCATACTATGACAATGGCGGCATGGCAGGAAATGACGATTTTGCCGGATACGGAGGCAGCATCGTGCTCTTTATCGTTCTGCTGTATTCGCTCCAGCTCTACGCGGACTTCTCGGGCGGGATAGACATCTCACGGGGCATATGCAGACTTATCGGCATCGACCTCGAAGTGAACTTCAGGCAGCCGTATTTCTCAAGATCAATAAGTGAATACTGGAGACGCTGGCACATTACACTCGGTGCATGGATGAAGAAATATGTCTTCTACCCTATCGCCATGTCATCGTTTTCAACACGCATCAGCAGAGCCATCGCAGGCTCCGGCTTCGGCAAGACTGCTGTAGGAAAACACGTATCCAAAGTGCTCATGACCGCCTTTGCCTCATTCGTGGTATTCCTGCTGGTCGGCATTTGGCACGGCGCCAACAGCAAGTATATTGGATTCGGTGTATGGAACGGCGCGATCATCATGCTGTCCGCCCTGCTCGGACCTGTTTATGAAAAATGTCGCAGCGCGCTTCACATCAAAGACAGCTTCTTCCTCTGGAAACTGTTCCAGATGCTGAGGACATTCGTGATAGTGGCTGTAGGCTATGTATTCGATCTTGCTGATGATTTCGGCAATGCCATCGATATGATGAAAAGCATAGTCTTCAACAGGAACAGCGCTGTTTTCAATGAGCAGCTCCTGACCCTCGGCCTCAACAACATAGATTACTATCTGATCGGGATATGTACTCTGGTCGTCCTGTATATGAGCATCCGTTTTGAGATGACCTCAGTGGACAGTCCTGGAGAGCTTCTTGAGAAGAGATGGGGCGTGATCCAGTGGGCATGGCTCGTAATCATAATAGCAGTCACACTGGTCTTCGGCATGTACGGCCCGGCCTACGATGCAGCCGAATTTGTATATATGCAGTTCTGATACATCATTGCAAAATGTAGGAGTTGTAAAAAGTGGTCAAAACAATATTCAGATATTTCATAAGACTCGTATCTGTTGCTGCCCTGCTTGCAGTCCTGATCAACTGCGTCGGATTCGTGCAGCAGTATTTGTGCGTCCCTAATAATTTCGATGAAAACAGAGTAATACAGTTCCATAAAGAGCCGGAAAACACCGTAGATGTTCTCTTCATCGGTTCCAGCTCAGTGTACTCCGCTTTTTCATCTGCACACGCATACGATAAATACGGTTTCACATCATACCCGTACGCACTCGCAGGCGCATCATGTGTCATGTGGAAGCCTGCCCTGCAGGATATACTCAGAACACAGAAGCCAAAACTCGTTGTGCTCGATGTATTCGGAGGCGGCTATGATCATGATCTCCTGGGAACACGTAATGCTCCTCTGTACATGATCAGCACCCACACACCTCTTTCTCTTTCTAAAGTCCTGACAGCATTTGAGATAAATGAGAAAACTCAGCAGACGAGCACGCTCAGCCTGATATTCCCGTTCTTCAAGTATCACAGGAACATGATCTACGATCTCCGGAAAATACCGGAAACCGTTGAGCACAAGAATAAAGTGCTGGATTTCGGACCGTCCCCTATCAAGGGACTGGAAACTCTTACTGAAGCCACGGAAAAAGGCAAGATCGTGGAATCAAGTTTCACCTCCGACACAATGGAGATCGATCCGGAGACAGAAGAAGTTATCCGTGATTTTCTGGAGTACTGCAAGAGAAAAGATATCGATGTCCTGCTCGTTAAGTTCCCAACCGTCCTTACCAAGGCCAGAGAAGAGAAACATAACGTCAACCTCAGAGCCAACCGCGTCCTTGAGATCGGAGAGGAATACGGATTCACATCCCTCAACATGCAGCCTCTCTTCTACGAGATAGGACTGGATAAGGACGCAGATTATTACAACCATGACCACCCGAACATCCGCGGTCAGAAGAAAGTCACCGAGTACCTGGGAGGCTATATACAGAATGAAATGGGCATAGGCCCGTCAGAGCTTAACCCTGATGTCAAGGCAGAATGGGATGAAAGCGTTGTGTACTTCGACGCCCTTTCTGATCTGGCAGAAGAATGCATAGAAAAAGGCGAATCCAGGACCCTTGGAGATAATCCTGAATTAGCCGCAGAGCTGAAACAGAGGATCAATAAATAAGCTAGAATAAAAAAGAACCCAATTGTTTGCTGATACGCTCCCTTCATGATACAGTGACTATCAAAGCACTGTAAGCTATGAAGGGAGTTTTAATATGGATATAAAAAGAGGTCTGCGGGATTTCTCCCGCAGACTAATCTCCGGATGATTCATTGCTTTCAGCTTCATCCGTTGTAACCTGCGTCGCGTTTTCTTCCGTGTCATTTATATCAGAACCATGTTCCGATATCAGACCATCATCCGGCACTATGACTTCACTCGGAACAAAAGCATCGTCCTCTGCAGCCTCTTCCTCCAAGGAAGTTTCCGCAGTCTCGTCCTCCGCAGTCTCGTCCTCCGCCGTGCCCTCACCGCCTTCTTCTTCCTCAGCATCGATGGAATATCTGGCGTATAATTCTGATACTTGTTCTTCGGTAATAAGAGTATTTTCATATGCCAAATCTATATAGCCTTTTAGTTTGGCAATTGCTTCCTCAGACGCCGGCCCTTCGCCGCTGACGCCCATTGCAATTTCATAAAGCTCATCAAGCATCGACACAAAAAAATCATGTTGCACCAGGACCTCAAAGTACGCAGGGATCCCATCATCCGGGAGATATTCAAGCTGTTCGTGAAGCATTTTATGCTTTAACGTTAATTTCAGCACTTCTTCATCATACTTGTCTATGTTTGTGTACCTGCCGAGTACATTGGATCCCATAAAGTCAGCAATGCTGTTTCCGAACAACGCATAGCCATGTTTTGACAGGTGGACGTTATCTGAGGTCAGGTACGGGTGATTGTCGTGATTCAACTCAAAAGTCTCCTGGGTATCATAATGGTATACGGTTAATACCGGCGAATCGTCCCAGGCAGCGTCAAGCGAATCGAGTTCCGCCTGATAATCCAGCAGTGTCAAACCGCGTTTGTTCTCTGTGGTATTGCACGACCGGCGAATCGAATAGTCCGAGAAGATTTCACTGTACGGAAGTCCAATGGTAACAACGCGGATCGGTGCTTTCCCCTGCTGTATCCTCCGGAGACTCGCCTCCTCGACGTACTTCATGGTCTGATTATATGCACCGTCAAATGTATAGATGTTGTAATCATAATCACGCGTGTATTCACGGTCATGTCCTGATCCGGTGTTGACAGAGAATGTGAGCCCTTTTGTCGCGTCGTCGATCTTCTCCCAGTCTGTCTCTCTGCTGCCCAGTTCAAAACTACGATAGTAATCATTCATCCCTGCGGACAGTACGACAACGTCATATTCATCCATCGTGGATGTATTGCCCCCGATCCGGTACGAAGTCACATAGGCGCCGTCCGTGTCATTTCCTTCCAGTACCATCTGTGCTACGCCGTTTACAATATGATATTTCCCAGAAGTCTTATTGTATGTATAGGTCGCACCGCCAACAGAGGCGTTGAAGTATGTCGTTCCCGTAAGCTGCGAGATCCGCTTCGGATACGCAAAATACCCGGCGCTGTTAGTGAAGAAAGGCGTGCCGTAGGTTATACTGTCACCCATATAGAGTATATTTTCGTCATATTTTCGATTGATTGTACTGAAGCCAGTATCAAAATCGCTGTAGAATCGCTCCCCGTCCTTTGAGGCATAGGCCCGTACTGCATATTTTGAACCTTCCGGGCCCATGCTGATCTGCAGTTCCTGCAGCGGGTCATTTGCAGCGTCCGCCTTGACATCTGCAACCACAGTCCAGTTTTCTGCATCGGTTTCCGGTGCTTCCCCTGCATCGCCCGGGTCCATTCTTAGTATCTCATATCCCTCGGCATTCGGAACAAGGCCCCACTTTAACATACCGTCATCAGATAAACTGACGATCGTTGGCGCCTCCAGACGGTATTCTCCGTCAGGACTGAATAATCCATAGCTTGCCTTGGTATAGCCGGCCACGTCACGGGAGTAGACCGGGCGCACCATGTAGATGAGTGAGTTCAACGACGGGGTGATGCAGTATCCCCCGCCTGTAAGAAGGCGCCTGACGCTTGTTTGATCCGATGCATCATGATAGACATCTGTGTACTCTGTCCCCGGGATTGTTGTGATGAGATGCCAGTTATCCGACTTCCCGGCCTTGCGGTATACGCGATACGCTTCAGCGTTTTCCACTTCATTCCAGGACAGCTCCGCATACCGGTTCGTATAATGCGCCTCTACCGCCGTCCCGGCCAGAGTCAGGAGCCCATCAACGTCATAGCTGCCTTTTGTGATCTTCTTCCCATTTATGGTAACCTGGCGGACAGTGTATACATAGGATGCATCCTGTCCGATATTCTCATCCCTGTAGGACGTCTCGCTAGATGTGGCCTTGACGAGCTTAACAGGCGTGTAGTTATTTTCGCCGGCAGACTTTCTCAGGACCTGATAATAGTGCCCTTTATCAGACTTCCACCGGAGCTTGGTATAGTATTTTCCTGACTTGGTATCCTGTGCATAGATCAGGTCAATTAAATGAGGGGCTTCCGTTCTCCTTTGCGCTACCGTCACATCGGCGATCATCGTCCTGCCGTTCGGCGATCTGAACACAATCGTGGTTGCTCCCGGTTTGACGCCTTTGATCGTTGCGACACCGTCTATAATTCCCCCGTCATATTTCTTTCCGTCAGGTTTAGTAATGGTGATCAATGATTTGTTGCCGATATCATAGAGCATATGGGTCGGGTAGAGCCGCGGCCTTTTCACATAATCAGAAACCGGGTAGTCATAGTCCGGCTTGACCTTGATTGACTGACCGTACTCTAATGCAATGGAAGTATGCATGACCTGCTTCTTCCCCGCGCGGTCAGGATTGGTCTCAGCAAATCTCTTTCCCTTAGACATATTCCAGACATGGGTGCTCTTCATCGCCTGGTATCTTCCGCCTGCCGGGCAGGTTATGATACCGGATGACCAGGCCGAATCGCCTTTTGCCTGTGCGTGTACTTCTATGACCCTGTCTGTTTTGGCTGAGATCCAGGCTTGCTTGGTCCCCTTACCATAAGACTTCGTAGTCCAGCCGGACCACTTATGATTTCCTCCGATCTTTCGCGTTCTGTATTTCAGCTTCCAGCCCGTGACCTTTGCACCGGGCTTTGCGGTCCATTTAAACAGGACCCTACCGCCGTCATGCCGCGATGCCCATAATGACTGCACATTGAGTTTGTAGGCTGCCGCTGATACTTCATAATTTGTCGCTGCCTCTTCTGAGGCAGCGATCTCAGCAGTGACCGGTGCAACGGCTACGATCATCATTGCCATCAGCACACAACATACGACTCTTCTAATAATTATCATTAATGAAATAAACTCCTTACCGACCTTTTATGATGCTTTAAGGCTACAAGGCTACAATATGCGCAAAATAATCATAGGCAATTTGAGCACCATGGAAGAAAATGTCAAGCATTCACAAAACTGTAACCCGTTGAAAATTCAACGGGTTTATCTTTTTTGTAGCTTCAGCGCGATTAAACCACCGGCTATGCCGGTGGGAATTAAGGGCTTT
>CAMIWY010000019.1 GCA_946402595.1 uncultured Clostridia bacterium | reverse complement strand
TAAGGAGATTTGTCAGAGACTATGTCGTTCAGTACAAGAGTCACTACACCCATCTCCAGGGACTGTTCCTGCGCACGACACGCAACATCGCGTGTGTACCTGTCGAGCACTTCGACAGAGCGTACGGCACATCCGGATACAATCTGAACAAGCTGGTCACTCTGTGGTCGAACATCATGGGTTATTCGATCGTTCCTCTGAGGATCGCCACCCGGGTCGGAGCTTTCATATCCATACTGAGCATTCTCGGGGCGGTCGCAATCGTCCTCAAGAAGATCTTTGCTCCAACCAGTGCTGTCGGCTGGTATTCGCTGATCGTCAGCATCTTCTTCCTTTCCGGACTGATCATGATGTTCCTCGGTCTCATCGGAGAATATCTCGGAAGGATGTTCCAGGGAATGACCAACGAGCCGCAGTTCGTCGTGCGGCATGTTTACAGGGGCAGGGACGACATTACAGATGGTATTGCATACAGGAAAGAACCGGATAACAAGGCTGCCGTCAGCAGCCAATCACCTATAGAAGGGCAGGAAAACAGATAATGAAGAAGCTTCTGATCCTCGGGGCCGGAACATATCAGGTCCCTCTTATCAAAGCAGCTAAGAAACTCGGCATATATACCATAGTATCCAGCATCCCGGGCAACTATCCGGGGTTCAGTCTTGCCGACAAAGTATATTACGAGAACACAACAGATTACGGCAAGATCCTTAACATCGCGAGGAGAGAACAGATAGACGGCATCGTGACAGCCGGGACCGATGTTGCAGTCATAACTATCGGCAAAGTCTGCGACGCTCTCGGCCTCAGGGGACTGTCATACGAAGCCGCAGAGATCGCAACTGACAAACTTCGCATGAAGGAGGCTTACGAAGCTTACGGCGTGAGAAGCGCCAAGTTCCGCAAGATACCTTTCAGCAGAGAAGACTACAGCGATATCATTGCTGATCTTGAGTTCCCTCTGATGTTCAAGTCTGTCGATTCATCCGGCAGCCGCGGGATAGTCAAGGTTACATCTGCTGAGCAGTTCGAACACGCACGCAACACGGTAATGGAGAATACCCGCTCAGACTACTTCATAGTAGAGGAGTACATAGAAGGAGAGGAATTCGGCGCTCAGGCCTTCGTGCAGGACGGCAAGCTTGAATTTATCCTTCCTCACGGGGACTATGTTTTCAAGGGTGACACCGGTGTCCCTATAGGTCATTTCGCACCGTATGACCTCAGCCCTGAAAGCCTTGCTGATGCAAGGTATCAGCTTGAGCAGGCTGTCAAGGCCATGAAGCTCAACAACTGTGCTATCAACGCTGACTTCATCATGAAAGACGGCAAGACCTACGTACTTGAGCTGGGCGGCAGATCAGGCGCGACCTGTCTGGCCGAACTTACATCAATATTCTTCAACTTCGATTATTATGAGAAGATAATAAGAGTGGCAATCGGTGAAAAGGTCGACTTCACACCGCAGCTTGCTGAAGGACAGGAAGGTATACCTAATGCAAGCATGCTGCTGATGTCTGACAGAGACGGTCACATCGTCTCGCAGGAGAACTGCAACGACCCTGATCCGGACATCGTAGACATCCAGTTTGATCACAAGCCTGGTGATCCGGTACACAAGTTCAAGGTCGGACCTCACCGGATAGGTCATGTTATAACAAAAGGAAAGAGCCTCGATGAGGCAGTGGAACTGCTCCATAAGGCTCTTGATAAGATCAACATCACTGTTCAGTAGATGTGTCCTGCGCCTGCAAAAGCAGGCGCTTTTTTTCTTTTCCGAGTGCATGCGCCGTGATCAGCAGCAGCGATACTGCAAGGAATGTCATCAGGATGGCATTGACGAGTGCAGCACCCATTATCCCATAGCTTCTTACAAGAGGCCCTGACATGAGTTTGGCTGCAACAGCCGCTGCGCCATAGCAGACAGTCAGCGGTCTCTGCATCCTTATGACCGCGAGAAGCGTGCTGAAATAGATGCTGTAGGCAAGCATGCCTCCACTAAGCATGATCACGCACAGCTCCATCCTGTAATCTGACAGATCCGTTCCGAACAGTATCGACAGTACAGGGATTCCAATCGTAGCAGCCATCACGACTGCAAGGATGGCCAGTCCGAACACAAGCAGACACATCTTCCGGATCATCTTCATGAACCGGCTGAATTTCTTCAGGTTATGAGACTGCCACAGATCCGCATATACGACCAGGACAGGATTGAATATGAACTGTGTGACCATCTGGACGACATATGTCGGCATGAATATCTTGTTATAGATGGACTGAATGTCATCCGTCAGGAATGAATCTATCGCGTACTTAGGCGCATTACTGATGTACATGTTCAGGAAGAGGCTCAGGAAGAGCGGGAATCCTTCGATCAGCAGCAGCCTGAACCTTTCTGCCGTGATTCCCGGCTTCATGCTGTCCGTATAGAACCGCGTCGCATTGACCGATGTGAGCATCAGAATTATGAACGAGACAACCATGCAGATAGCTGCCGCCAGCAGAAGACTGTGTGCGACGATCAGCACCACTACGTATACGATCAGCTCTGCCGTGTATCTTATGGTTGCTGCTTTGCCCGCGACATCCAGTCTGCCGCGCTGCTGCAGATGACCATGCATTACGTCTGCATATGCCTGTATCACCTTGATAGTGCATATGAACATGACTATCATGAACTTTTCACTGCTGTAGTCCTTGTACAGACGGCCTGTGACTGCGTATATAAGGCATCCCGCAAACATCACGATGCAGGTTATTATCCTCATCGCATGATACTCTCCGAAGGAGAATTCCTGATTGATATCTGACGACTGATACCTTCTGAGGCCGTACTGCCCCAGGAAATACATGAGGTTGGCCTCAGCGAGAGCAATAGAAAAGATGCCTGCTGCTGTCTCGCCGTTCGTTCTTGTCGCAACAGCGAGCACAACAGGGCTCTGCAGAGCGAGCACCATCGCATTCACCGCATTCCACACGTAGTTGCTGCGGTTTATATTATCCGTTTTCTCGAGGAATCTTACGATCGCGTTCCGCATATTATTACTTGCCGACATTACAGATAAAGCATCTCATCTTTCCGTTCTCATCAGGCGGGATCTCATCCATCCACTCGAACACAAGCCTGTACTCAGGTCTGCCGTAGAGCTCTTCCACCTTCTTCTCGTAGAACTTCTCTATATCTTCCCTGCTGTTTTCATTACTGCCCGGATCCTTGACAAGCAGTATATGTATCTCGTCAAGAGCAGTCTGGACATATCTGAACTGAGCGATGCCGACGATGCCGTTAGGTATCTTCATGAGCTCTGTAGCAGATGTCTCTGTACCGTCTGCATGTTTTACCATATCGTTCGTACGGCCCTTGATCGTCTTTATGTATCTTACTCCTTCGATAGTCTCAGAAGTTGCAGTATCTCCGATCTCATAATTGATGATCGGGAAGTCTCTCTTGTACAGCGTTGTACCGATGACTCTTCCCTCATCAGCAAGGTTGCCCTCATCATCTATCAGGTTGAGGACATGTGTATCTGCATATATGTAGTACAGATCCTTGCCCGGAAGTCTTACGGCACAGCTTCCTGTCTCATTGCAGCCGTAAGCATCCATAAGGCCCGGACCGTATGTCTCCAGAAGGAGCTTTCTTGTCATCTCATCGACCATCTCACTGACAGGCGTGTAGACCTTCGGCTGATGGATCTTCATGTTGTGGCTCTTTGCGTAGAGTGCCATCCTTACAAGCACGTTCTTACGGAAGCAAAGGCAGTCAGGCTTGTAATCATTGACGAGCTCGATCAGGTCCTTCATTCCTTCTCCGACATAAAGATGCTCAGGAACGATCTTCCTTCTCATGATGCCGAGCTTCTGTACCCATGAGTCTCCCTTTTTAGGGTCGACCTTGGAGTGTGTCGTCAGGAAGGACAGCATCTTTCCTGTGAAAGGCTTATAGCCCGCGAACATCAGCACTCTGATCCAGTTAGCGTTCATGCATGCTGCTTCACGGTGCGTCAGCGCGAATTTAAGAGGGACTCCGGAAGATCCGCTGGTGCTGAAGATCTCCCAGTCATCTACCTTGTCAGGATGAGCAGCGAATTCGCTCTGCATCCACTCGCGGAGGTCCTTTCTTGTCATGACCGGGAACTTGACAAGGTCTTCAGTGCACTTAAAGTCCTCCGGCTTCAGACCGTTCTTCTCAAAAATCTCTCTGTAATAAGGGACATGGTTATATGCCCTCTTCATTGTCCTGTACACCAGTCTGTCCTGGCGGCGCTTGATCCTGCTGTGATCCTGAGGTACTTTCTTATCGAGCTTCATCAGATAGTACAGGGTCATTACATTCTTGAATTCTTTTTTGATCATTGAAGCCATTCTTTTTCTCCCTTAATCCGGTATCTTGTGAAAACTGAATCTTGTGCTGTCGAATGCACTCGGTGTATATGCGATTATCACCATGTCATAGTCGTTATTGTTGATGTGATCGATCACTGTCTCATCGGTAAAATATCTGAGGTCCAGCGTCGTTACCTGCTCCTGTGAGAGAGACAGGAAAGGCTGCATCGCACAGGAATACGAGTCTCTCACCAGAAGGATCTTCTTGTGGTTGATCGGATCGTGATTGATCGTA
Organism: uncultured Clostridia bacterium; assembly: GCA_946402595.1. Lineage (GTDB taxonomy): Bacteria > Bacillota > Clostridia > Peptostreptococcales > Anaerovoracaceae > Crickella. The sequence continues at coordinate 6,147 of CAMIWY010000019.1, read as the reverse complement.
GTGGTCGACTTCGTGCTGTCGCCTGTATACGCAGCGTAGTTATTTATATTGTAATAGTCCTTCTTAAGATTGCTGTCATCTATCAGAGCTTCACGGAAGTCACCTTCTCTGTGGATGACTGTATCACCGGGATATGATGTGAAGTCAAACGAAGTCTCATAGTCCGGTGTAACAAGCTCAAAATCGTCTATGCCCGCGTACAGACTGCCTGTCCTTCTCCCGAGGGATCCGAGGAACAGGTCCTCATAGACTTCTGTCTTCATGTTATCAGGATCATAGAGACTGCTGTCATACTCATATCCGTGTTCTTCAGCCAGGTACTGAGCTATCCAGTCCGCTGCCATGCATGCCGTCTGCGGCCTCCAGTGGTGGTCAGTCGTGTAGAAAAGTGACGGCCAGTCCAGATCAGCATCATGGATGCACTTTCTGATGTCCAGGGTCTCTACCCCTTCTTTTTCCAGCCCGGCCAGAAGCCTGTCACAGTTCTCGTTGGCGTATGACTTGATGCCCGGCGGCATCTGGTCATTGCTGTCCACCTTGAAAGGCAGCTGGACATACACAAGTCCTGTATCCGGGGATATCCTGTCCCTTACTTTCTTAACGTTTTTGATATACTTCTCTATCTTCTCATCGCTCTTATAGCTGCATCCGCCTGTGAGCGATCCGTCTGTCAGTCTGAATACATCAGAGCCGTCCTCATCGACCACGCTGCGGTCCAGAATGCGCTGAGTCAGGCCGTGGATGTCGATCCACCAGTACTTCTTGTACATCTCCTCCTGCAGCACTCCCTCTATCTTCTTAGGAGTCTTTGAACTGAGTTCACCATTACGCACTATATCCATTACCGCATCAAAAGACTTGTACGCGGTGGCGCACCCTGTTATGAAGATCAGTCCTGTGAAGATGAATGCGATTATACGGTTTTTCATATGAATGCGAATAACCTGCTTTCTAGAAGTTGAAGTAAATGAACGGATTGTAGCTGCTCTTGACCAGATAAGAAACCGATACAAGGAACAATGCCAGCACAATGAATATCTCTGCAGCAGCAAGTATCACGTTGCGGCTGCCCTTGAGTCTGCTGCTGATCCACGGAATGACCGGCATCGAGAATAAGGCTCCCAGTGCCATGAACATCCAGAACTCACGTCCGTAGTACATTGCCGAGCCGTCTACGAGCTGTCCCGAAGGCACGAACATGCATCTCAGATATGCCAGAGCTTCTCCCAGATTGTCTGCTCTGAATATGACCCAGCCGCACATCACTACAAGCAGCAGATATATATGCTTGATGACGTGATGTCTGCCGTGTTCATCCCTGACATCGAACCCGCTGTATTTCTCGAATACCAGCAGGAAGAAGTACAGGAGACCCCACGCTATGAAGGTCCAGTTCGCTCCGTGCCATACGCCCGTGCAGAACCATACCATGAAGATATTGAAAAGGTGTCTGGCCTTAGTCTTAGTCCTGTTGCCGCCAAGCGGGATATACAGGTAATCCCTGAACCATGTGCCCAGCGATATATGCCAGCGTCTCCAGAATTCAGTTACCGACAGTGAAATGTACGGATAGTTGAAGTTCTCGAGGAAGTGGAACCCGAACATGCGGCCGAGTCCTATAGCCATGTCTGAATACCCGCTGAAGTCGAAGAATATCTGCAGAGTATATGCTATGATGCCGAGCCACGCCATGCTGAATGACAGGCCGCTTTCCCCGTAGAAATTAGCTCCCTTCAGCATCGCGAATGCGTGATCAGCGACCATTGCGACGTTGTTTGCAATAATGACTTTCTTGGCCAGACCGATGATAAATCTCTTGCATCCCGCAGTGAAGTCGTCCAGATTCTCCTTCCTGTTCATGATCTCATCCGCTACAGTCTCATATCTGACGATAGGACCTGCGATCAGCTGCGGGAACAGAGATATATACAGCCCGACGTTGAGTATATTCTTCTGATATGCGCCCCTTCCTCTGTATACATCGATGACATATGACATCGCCTGGAAAGTAAAGAAGGAAATGCCTATAGGCAGGGCGATCTCAGGGACCTTCAGTGAAGTGCCCGCGAATCTGTTCAGATTGGTCACCGCGAACATCAGATATTTGAAAATAAAGATAACGGTCAGGTTGAACAGTACGTCAAAAGCCACGAAGGCTTTGGCCGTATTCTTTCTCCCGCGTTCCCTGGACAGGCCGGTCATCAGACCGAAGAACCAGTTGACGCATATGGAAAACATCATGACGAGAACAAATTTAGGTTCACCCCACGCGTAGAAAAACAGACTTGCCAGACACAAAAATGTGTTCTGCAGCTTTCTATGCTTTCTCAGAAGAGCATAGTAGACAAACAGAACGCCCGGCAGAAATATGAAAATGAAAACATTACTGGAAAACAGCATCCGCTATCCTTTATTTATATGATTTCACACACTTTTATTCCCATATCGGGCCGCGTACCCCTTCCGGAGTCCTGACCCTGATATCGATCATATCGCGTATGTGAGCGATCCTCTCCATGAGTTCTTCCCGTGAGTCAGCGCTGACGACCATCAGCTGTCTCTGATCCTTGTCCTCGATCCTGTCGGAAACAAAGCCCTCACTGAGCTTGCTGAATGTCGTTTTGTGCACATATTCAAGGGCGTCGACTTCGTCCAGGCCGCTGATCGACTCTATGGTCCCTATCGGGATGTAGAATGCGACCGTTCCGCAATGACATTTCTCAGTGTCAAACTCAGGGAAACTGTCAGCGATTCCCAGTGCGGTATCGATAATGAAATCGGAAGTATCAAGCCCTGTCTGGAGCTGTGTTATATATGACCCCACCATGGCACCGCCGCTGCGAAGAGCTGCCTCTATAAGATATATCTCTCCTGTGTCACGGTCAAGCATGTATTCATTGTGAGTAATGCCCTGCTTTGCCCCGAATCCTTCGTTGATCCTGCGGTTATAGTCAAGCAGCTTATCCAGGCTGTCTCTTTCTTCAGTGATCGGATAAAGCCTGAGTCTGGAAGAGAAAACATCAGGCACGCTGAAGTCCCATATCTCTCCGGTCATCAGAGGCCTCACTTCTCCATTGAGGATTATTGAGTCCACTTCAAGTACTCTGCCGTTCACGAATCTCTCAAGGATGACTCTCCCTCTGCGGGATTCCTGCACGGCTCTAGGGTAATGTTCTTTCAGGTCATCGAGGTTTTCGATCTTATAAACGCCCCTGCTGCTGAATCCGTCGAGCGGCTTTATTATGGATGTTGCTCCAATGTCCCTGAAAGCCTGCTCTGCTTCGCCGTAGGATGCAGCTTCATAGCTTTCAATCGTCGGAAGCCCGAGCTCTCTGCCTCTGCGGCGCATCAGACCTTTGTCCGTATATATTTCTGCAACACTGTACGGGTTGCCGGGAAGACCCAGCGCCTCACATGCGCCGGCTATTGTCCGGACGAATATCTCGCCCTGATCAGACGCGATTCCGCTGACCTGCTCTTTACCTGCTGTATCTATGATAAAGTCCGTGTCTGTCGCGTCATGATAGTAGACCTTATCAGCAGCCGCCAGTCCGGGATAATCCCCGTCCGGCGACACTGTAATTGTATACAGCCCGCGTTCTTTCGCTCTGTTAATTAAAGGGAGCTGGAACTCGCCTGCTCCCAGGATCATCAGTTTATTCATTTAGCAGGTCCTTCTGTCTTATCAATGACAGTACGTATTATGTACTGCGGCTCCTGATTGAGACTGAGATATATCCTTCCGATATACTCGCCTATCATTCCCAGCACCAGCAGGATCAGTCCGCCGATCAGGATATTCGTTGCTATCAGGGATGTCCATCCGAGGGCAATATCGTTTCTGACTATCTTCTCGATTATCAGGACTATGACTATAACAAATCCAAGCAAAGCGAGAAGGCTGCCCAGTAAGGTTGCCAGTCTGAGCGGTTTGATCGAGAAGGTCGTCATCCCGTCGACCCACAGGCCGAACAGCTTTTTGAAGTTGTATCCGGATGATCCTTCCTCCCTTTCTCTCTGGACCAGGTCAACGTTGCCGATGTTGTGGGTGCTTCTCAGAAGCAGTCCTTCCATATGCGGATATGCGTTGTTATATCTGATCATCTCATCGACAACAAATCTCTTGGCAAGGAAGTATACAGAGGTATTGATATTGTCCGGTTTTTCGAGGCATATCTTTACCAGAGTATCATTTGCCTTGGATCCGAGTCTTCTGAAGAGACTTCTCTTTCCTCTCGAGACGTATCTTGCACAGACAACATCATAGTTGCCTTCCTGCATCTTGTCATAGAACTCAAATACTGTTTCGATAGGCGTCTGCCCGTCATCATCGCTGACGGCAACCAGCTCGCCCCTGCTGTATCTGAGTCCCGCCAGGATCGCACACTGCTGACCGCTGTTCTTGGCCAGGTCGATCCCGACAACATTGTCGTATTTCTCGGTAAGCGCACGGATCGTTCCCCATGTGTCATCAGGAGAACAGTCATTGACCAGGATGATCTCCGAGCTGAACCCGGGCCTGTTCTTTACAGTATTCTCTATGGTCTCGACGACTTTAGGAAGTGATTTCTCTGATCTGTAGCAAGGAATCACGAAAGAAATAAGCATGCTTCTACCTCTCTGGAAATTTGAATATATAATACCCGTGTCTGTTCGAGCTGTCTGTAACAGCATCTGAAAAGTCGCTGTCAATGTGCTCCCTCAGTATGGTTCCCGGGTGCTCTCTCTTGAACTGTTCATAAGTGACAACATCGTCAGCCGTCATTATGAAGTTGACTCCGGCATACTCGTATTTTTCGATCTGCGGCTCTTCCGGTTTTATGCCGAGCGCAGCCTGAATGACCGCCTTTACGAAGTCATAGCCTGTTGAAAGCGGAACGAGGTCGCTGCCAATGAAGTCTCCTCCCATTCTTCCGCCGATCTCGATGATCCTGATCCTGTCGCCTTCAACCTTGAGCTCGATATGTGCAGCACCGTTGCGCAGCTGAAGTGTTTCAAGGGCATGCTCAGATATACTCTTTATCTTCTCCAGCATCTCATCTGAAAGCGGCGCAGGCTGTCTGTGCCCTGTCTCAATGAAAAACGGCGCTCCTGTTGTGATCTTCTGTGTTGCAGCAAGGAACCAGTGCTCTCCTTCATAGGACATGTATTCGATGCTGTATTCATCTCCCTCAACGAACTCTTCCACAACAGCCTTGTTCTCAAAGCTGTATTCTCTTGCGCGGAAAATGGCATTTCTGAGCTGGGATCTGTCCTGCACCTTATGGACGCCTCTGCTGCCGCTTCTGTCCGTAGGCTTTACTATCATCGGAAACTCAAGATCGATCGAGTCTATGTCCGTTGCAGAATCCACAAGAATACTTCTCGGGCTCGGATCTCCGTTAGCCTCAAAGGCCTTGCGCATCAGATGCTTATTGGTGCTGATGCTTGTTGCTTCGATCGTATTGCCCGGGAGACCCATCTTCTCAGCAACATAATTTACAGTTTCCATGGCAAGATCGGATGCGATGCTTATGATGCCATCGATCCCGATTTTCCTGCATTCTTCAAGGATCTCTTCTTTCTCCCTGATGCTTATAGGATAGAACACATCCGCCATCTTCTCGCCGGGATCTCCGGCTGCCCAGGCAAATACATGGGTCTCGATCCCCATGTCCTTGGCCTTGAGAATAAGCGGGTGCTGAAATAATGCGGCTCCTATGATAGCCAGTTTCTTCTTGCCCATTACTGCCCTCTTTTCTTGATGTCTTACTTTTCTATTATTCTGGCCAGCACTCTCTCTGATGCGTGACCGTCGTCTTTCGGATTATATTTTGCACAGAACGCTTCGTACTTTTCATCCGGCTGCCAGTTATCGCAGCCTCTGATCTCCTTCACAAGATTGTCCTCGTCCCTGACGATAGGTCCCGGAAGCTCATCCAGCGAGAAGTAGAAGCCTCTCAGCTCGTTGGCATACTGCTCCAGGTCATACATGTAGAAGATCACAGGCTTCTTCAGATTCGCATAATCGAAGAATACGCTGGAATAATCCGTGACGAGGATATCTGCTGCTATATACAGCTCGTTGATATCGCTGTACGAGGATACGTCTTCCACGAAGCCCTTGTACTTAGCGAAATCGAAGCTGTTGGCTACGAGATACTGCGC
>CAMIWY010000018.1 GCA_946402595.1 uncultured Clostridia bacterium | reverse complement strand
GAGATACGCTATCGATCCTACCAAGATCCATAATGAGCTTGGCTGGCTGCCTGAGACTAAGTTCGAAGACGGCATAAAGAAGACAATACAGTGGTACCTCGACAACGAAGCATGGTGGAAGAACATCGTAAGCGGCGAGTACCAGCAGTACTATGAGAAAATGTACGGCAACAGATAGGGGGGGAACACATGATACCTTTCAACAGACCTCCGTTCATCGGAAAAGAAAAGGAATATATAAACAAAGCTATAGATAACCACAAGATATGCGGAGACAATGAGTTCAGCAAGAAGTGTCACGCATGGATCGAGGAGAGGACCGGGGCAGCCAAGGCACTGCTCGTTACATCGGGATCAACAGCTCTCGACATGGCAGCGATTCTGGCTGATGTAAAGCCGGGGGATGAGGTCATCCTTCCGTCCTACACCTTCGTATCCACTGCGAACGCATTCGTTCTCAGAGGCGCAAAGCTCGTCTTTGTTGACATCCGTCCTGATACACAGAACATCGATGAGAAGCTCATCGAGGATGCGATAACTGACAAGACCAAGGTCATCGCGCCTGTCCATTACGCAGGCGTGGGCTGCGAGATGGATACCATCATGGACATCGCAAAGAGGCACAGCCTCATCGTCGTAGAAGATGCTGCTCAGGGAGTCAATGCATACTATAAGGGCAGAGCTCTCGGAAGCATCGGAGACTACGGATGCTACAGCTTCCATGAGACCAAGAATTACAGCATGGGAGAAGGCGGAGCTCTCCTGATTCGTGATGAGGACAAGGTGGATCAGGCAGAGATCATCAGAGAGAAGGGTACAGACAGAAGCCGCTTTCTCAAGGGCATGATCGACAAGTACACATGGGTCGACATGGGATCATCGTATCTCCCGAGCGATATCAATGCAGCATACCTGTATGCGCAGCTCGAAGAAGCGGACATGATCAATCAGGACACAAGAGCAAGCTGGGATGCGTACTATGAGATGCTGACACCTCTTGCAGAGGAGGGCAAAATAGTTCTTCCTGTCGTTCCTGAAGAATGCGAGCACAATTCGCACATGTTCTATGTCAAGACGGCAGATATCGATGAGAGAACTGCACTCACAGCGTTCCTCAAGGAGAACGGCATCGGAACAGCTTTCCACTATGTGCCGCTCCACAGCGCTCCTGCAGGAGCGAAGTTCGGCAGATTCCACGGAGAGGACAGGTACACTACAAACACCTTTGAAAGACTTCTCCGCATGCCGATGTACTACGGACTTACACATGATGAGGTAGAGTTCGTATGCGACAAAATCAAGGAATTCTATAGGAACAGATAGATAAACAGCAAAAAATACAGAATGAGAGGATAAACATATTTCATTTGAAATTTCCTCAGATAAAAATCAAAAACAACAAACGGGACCTTCCTGAGGCGGGTCCCGGACAATCCAATACACAGGGGCAGGATGAGAGTCACAAGGACCTCAAAGCAGCAAGATCCCGGAAACTGAAGAAAAGAGGGCCTGTCTATCACAGTATTCACAGATTCAGGCATCTTACAAGACACCAGCAGAGGCGGCAAATCCGGATCGGGCTGATTTTGCTTGCCTTCATGATTATTCTGACAGGAGCTGTTATATACAAAGATTACCATGAACGGCCGGGGATCCTTGAAAGGAGCTCCCTCAAGGCGACGGAAATCGGTACAGACAGCATCACGCTTGAATGGAAGGGCACGAGAAATACTGATTCATATACCGTCTACTACAAGAAGGCTGATGATAATAATATGCTCAGCTGGCGCAAAGAGACGATAGAGAATCAGAAGGGTGCGAAGGACAGCCTGACTATCAATGATCTTGAGGAAGGTGCAAAATACGGCGTCATCATCAGGGCTGACAATGATGAGAGAACGGGATTCAGCACCAAGGAGAAGTACTTCACAACCAGAAGGAATCAGAAGATCGAGGGGAAGGATCATTTCACTAAGCTGACATGTAGCAGTGACTTTAACCTGGGAATGAAGGCTGAGACGAAGCTCAGCTATAAGTCTGACGATGAAGACGTCGTAAAGGTAGATAAAAAAGGCAAGGCTGTTATCAGAGGAAGCGGGACCGCAACGATAACCGTAACCGCTGAAGAAACGAAGGAGTATCTCGGCGCAGAGTACACGACGGAAGTCGAGGTCATAGAGACATCGCCGGTAAACGCAGGCGGAGCATCCGCGCATATCATCTACAGTCTCGGAGAGGGCAACTGTGAGGCTCTCAAATATATAACCGGTGCAGGAAGTGTGGATATCCCGCAGTCCTTCGCGTATACAGGAGACCAGTATATCGTTGCATACGGAATGAACGATGCGCAGAGGATCATAACCTTCGATAAGGACGGGGATGGAAAGAGCGTCTCTGTCCCGTCAGTCGCGCTGGGACATCCAAACGGATTCTGCTATGCAAACAGCAACAAGACCTGCTACTGCGTCAGAGGCTGGTCAGGCAGGGCCGTGACATACAAGCCGGAGACCGGAGAATACGGAGTAGTAACATTCCCATACGGAGCATCGGGAATAGGATATGACCGCAAGGAAGACCTTATTTATACCTGTTCAAGAACGGGCATGGTAGCCTACAGCATAGGTGAAGACGGCTATAACGTAGAGCACAGGTGCGGAGTCGTCAGCCACAGCGGACACACATATACCCAGGACTGCGGAGGTCATGCAGGGATCATGATGAGAGTCCTGTCGGGAAGCAACAGGCACGGTACCAATTATGTGGACCTGTACGACATGATCAACGGACAGTATCTCGGGAGCATAGCCTGTGAGCTGAGTGAAGTGGAAAGTGCGACTGTCGACGATGACGGATACATGCTGCTGCTGTCCAACTACTCATCGGATACAGACATCATCTGGAAGACTCCGATCAACATAGAAGATATAGGAAACGGGATTCAGAAATAGAAATATGAAGAAAATCAGACCGCTCAGAAACACCTGGACAACAATAGCAACTTATACTGTCCTTTTCTGCATTGTGATGGCAGGCATTTTTGCGATGTTCATACTTGAAAGCAGATCATTCGTGAATCACGCCGATGCATATGACCAGGGCTACTTCTGGACTGTAGAGATGAGACACAACCTCCACAGTCTCTTTTCCGGTGACGGCTATCCGATGTGGTCATGGGACAGAGGCACCGGGCTTGATACCAAGATGCCGGTCGATCCTTTCCTTGTTATAGCATCACTGTTCCCGGCAGGATATGTAGAGCTCGGGTACACCGTAGCGATCCTGCTGAGGCTGTATTTTGCCGGAATCGCGTTCATACTCTTCTGCAAAGAGGTCAGACTCAGCAATTTCCAGGCACTGGTAGGCGCGATCTGCTATGTTACAACGACCTGGACTATCAATCTGTCGCTCATGCAGGGACAGTTCATCGATCTGTTCATTCTGTTCCCGCTGCTTGTAATGGCAACGGACCGGATATACAAGAACAAATCCCCGGCTCTGTTCATGCTGACAGTCGGCATCACCGTAGGGGTCAACTACTATCTGGCATACATGGCGGCGATAGGGATAATAATTTATATCCTTTTCAGATATTTCGCATACTACGACTTTTCGGCAAAAAGATATTTTTCATATATAGGCAGATTTATCCTGTACGGAGTGACCGGCATCATGATCGGGGCGGTTTTCGTCTTCGTGACCCTGCAGACGCTGTCAGGAGCATCGACCGGCAGCAAGCCTTCTGTTTCGTGGTTGTATGATATCGGCTACTATTATGCAGAGGGCCTCAGACTCGTATCCACAGGATACGCCTTCAACTACACCAACATCGGAATCCCGATTTTTGCCCTGCTGGCGCTGCTTGCGTTCAGGGGCAAGCCGACGATCAAAGCGACGCATGTCATCATGTCAGTTATTATGCTCGCAATGACTATGTCGCCGTTCTTCGGTTCGATGTTCAACGGCTTCGGATATGTATCCAACCGCTGGTACTTCATGCTTATATTCTTCCTTGTATGGTGCGCCGCAGAGCATATGGATCTCGATGAGATGGCCAAAACACGCAATCTGATAGTTCTGCTTCTGTGGTGGGCTGTGCTTGTCTTCTCAACGCTGGGACTTGCATATCTCGATGTGACAGGAGATCTCAGCCTCAGAAAGGCCATGTTCCTGGGAGGTAATCTCGCCGCGGGATTCGTGATGATACTTATAGTGGCATCCGGAAAGAAACTGATAAAATCCCTGCGTGCGCGTCAGGCGCTCATCATAATGTCGGTCGTCGGCACGCTGGTGCTCGCGTGGAACGTGTCTTTCTACAACAACACGGATTATTACTTCAAGGTCGGAGCGATCAATGACCAGCTGAATGCATCTACACAGCGTGCAGGTTCACTCATCGAAGATGACGGATTCTACAGAATAGATCAGGTCGACTGGATCAATACACACCTCAAGGCGGACCAGCCGGTCAATGAGAACCTGTGGTGGCAGAACAACACCATTTACCTGTATGACTCCAAGATCCCGACAAGGCTGTCGGAGTTCAACAAGCTGACAGGAAATAACCTCGGCTACTCCAAGAGAGTATATGTACAGTCCAACGGAAACAGGATGGGACTGGACTTCCTCTACGGCGTGAAGTATTTCCTCGGAGATGACATCAAAAATGACAGGACCGGCGCTGACGGCCGTGCGGGATATGCGTTCGAATACTATGACAATCTTGACGGAGTCAACGTATTCAGGAGCAAGTATGACTCAAGCCTGGGCTTCGTTTATGATAAGTTCATGACTGAGAGCGAATTCAGAAAGCTCGGCAGACTTGAGAGAGAGCAGGCCCTGCTGCAGGCGGTTGTGATGCCGGATGAGTCGGCAGCTGATCTCGATGAGACCAGGCAGATCACTGCAGCTGACATAGATACAGACATCACAGATATTCCGTATACAGTAGTCGCAACAGACGGACTGACCATTGACGGCAACACCATCAATGCTGAAAAGGGAGATGCTTCATTCACTATCAACGTCGCAGGCGTCACTGACAGCCAGCTCATCGTTTCGTTCGATAATCTCAGGAGATTCAATGACAGCGGCAAGTCTGTAGGAGACTTCAAGCTCAAGGGGTCCAACAGCAAGCTGAAGTTCGATGTTACCAACAAGTGGAACAACCAGACAATACCGGGGATCGTGGATTTTGACCTCAACATGGGATACTACGACTCGTATAACGGCAACATCAAGATCACACTGTCCAAAGCCGGAAGATATGAATTCGACAGGCTGTATGTATCAGCCATGAGTGCGGCTAATTTCGATAAGTATGCAGCAGAGAGATGCAAGTCTGTTTATGAAGTGAGTGAGAAAAAATCTGACTGTGTAAAAGGTACTCTCAATTCCGCTGACGACGGGTGGCTGTTCCTTTCGATGCCTATAAACGACAACTGGAATGTGTTCATAGATGGCGGACAGGTGGCAGAGTTCCACAATGCCAATATCGCTTTCTTCGCGACGCCTGTAACGAAGGGGACCCATAAAGTCGAAATAAGATACGATTACACCAGCAGACATATTGCAGCAGCCATTACCGGAACGGGACTGCTGCTGACGGTACTCATAAGCGTCTTTGAACGAAGACTCAGACGAAAGAGAGAATCCGGGGAGAGCACTTATGAAAAGAAACAATAAAAAATACACAGACAAGAGATTCTGGATGAGGTTCATCTACACCGGATTTTACACAAAACTCCCGGTGGACAGAAAGGTGATCCTGTTTGAGTCTTTCCACGGCAAGGAGGTTTCAGACTCTCCTCTTGCAATGGCAAGGGCGCTGCTTGAGATGCCTGAAGGAAAAGACTTCAAAGTATACTTTTCAACGAATAACGTTGAGCGCGATCAGAAGACTGTCGACGCGCTCGGGCTGGACATTGAACTGGTGCATATCCATTCCGATCTGTACGCCAGGCTGCTGGCTACGGCAGGATATCTCATCAATAACAGTTCCTTCCCGTCATATTTCATCAGAAGAGACGGGCAGGTGTATCTGCAGACATGGCACGGGACTCCGTGGAAAACACTCGGCAAGAAGATGGGCGGCGGCATCGAAACGATGCACAATTCACAGCATAACTTCCTGCAGGCGAGCCATCTTCTGTTCCCTAATGATTTTACCCGCGAAGCGATAATGCGCGACTACAACCTGAACAATCTGTTCACGGGCAAAGTCATAACACACGGATATCCGCGCAACTCGATTTTCTGCGATAAGGACAGAGCGGCAGAGATAAAGGCAGCGTGCGGCGATGAGAATTACAGCACTCTCGCCTACATGCCAACATGGAGAGGCCTCGACAACAAGAATATAAAGACTGAAGAATTCGCTGCGGAAATGCACGCACTCCTCAGCCGGTTTGATGCGGCTCTGGCGGATGACCAGAAGATGTACGTCAACCTTCATCCGATCGTACAGAGCGCACTTGATACAAGCGATTTCAGGCATATATCCGCTTTCCCGCACAACATCGAGAAGTATGAGTTCATCAACAGCATGGATGCCCTCATAACGGACTACTCCAGCATCTTCTTCGACTATTCGATCACCGGAAAGCCGGTCATACTGTTCACATATGACTATGACGAATACTCTTCTCAGAGAGGCCTGTATTTTGATATATCCGAGCTTCCGTTCATCAGAGTCGATACAGAAGACGAACTTAAGGAACTCTTCAGGAGCAGAAGCTATCTTAAGGCGGACTACAGCAAGGCAGAGGATTATCAGGACAGGTTCCTCAAGTATGATTCCCTGACGGCGGCATCTGAACTGATGCGGTACATACTGACAGAAGACGCAGGCTCGCTGAGAGTGGATGATCTTGCAGGCAACAAGGAAAAGGCGTGGCATCTCATCGACTGCGGAAAACTTCCGACTCCTTATGATGTGGATATTTTCTCGGAAAGTGTCGATGCTGACAGTGACCTCGTAGTGTTCCACCAGTCGGGGTTCTCCGAGAGGATAGGGAAAAGGTTCAGAGAAGCTTATGCGGATTCGTTTGAGTACATTTTTACGACTGAATCTGTGCCGAAGACAATTGCAGAGGCTCTTTCGAAGAAAAAGTCTGTAAAGAAGAGAGTCCGTGACAGGAACAGAAAGCGCCAGGTAGGTGAACTGAATATCGGGTCAGTCACAAAGTACAGACCGGTAAGAGTTGATGTCGAGTCATTCAGAACGAAGGGGACATGTACATATCTGAAGCTCAGCTGCCTTGAAGGGATCGGCACGGTCAGAGATGTCGTGCTCGAATACCGCAGCAATATCGAGAGCATAGTCCACAGCCTGCCATATACCATCTCCAGGGAAGATGGCAGGTACATCCTGGATGTAACAGCGGATCTGTCTGTTCTTAAGCACGGATGCGTATACTGGGATCTCTACGTAGTGGCAGATACACCGGGCAGGGGTGAAGAAAAATACCATGCCATGCTGACCAGAAAGCAGAGAAAGATGCTCAAGACTCTGTACTATCAGTGCGAGCTTGGTGATTATATAGCATTTCCTCACATCTCGCTGTATGAGAGCCTTGCATTCACTCTGAGAGAGAAGACTCCGTACGATAACCATGCGACCAGAGCCAAGGAGTTCGGGGCATATGTGTATTACAGACTGCTCGGCAGGACCTTCAGGGGCAGAAAAATCTGGCTGGTATTCGAGAAATTCTCGTCGGCAGCGCAGGATAACGGGTTCTATTTCTTCAGATACTGCATGGAAGAACTTTCGGAGCAGGAAAAAAAGGATATATATTTCGTTATCGACAGAAATGCGAAGGACAATGCCAATCTGGAGCCGTACAGGGACCATGTGATATACTTCATGAGCTTCAAACACATGCTCTACTGCATAGCGGCAAAGGTCTTTGTGGGTTCGGACTCAAGAAAGCATCTGTATGTGTGGAGGCCAAAGCCTAACCTGATATCCGGGAGGATGAGAAAGAAGCCTGTATACTTCCTCCAGCACGGCGTGACAGCGCTCAAGAGAGTTGACAGCATATTCGGCGCGAACGGAAGCAGTCCGATGACTCATATTACGACTACTTCAGACTATGAACAGCACATAATGGACGAGTACTTCGGATACTCGCCGGCCAATGCTCCTGTCGTAGGATTCACCAGATGGGATGTGCTCGAGGACAAGTCGAGCCCGGATGAGAAGCTCATTCTTGTCATGCCTACATGGAGAGCATGGCTCGAAGAAAAGACAGACGAAGACTTCCTCGCAAGCGACTATTTCCGCAATTACATGGAAATGCTGCAGGATAAGACTCTGACAGACTGCCTGAAAGAAAACGATGTCAGACTCATTTTCTTCATACATCCTAAATTCAAGGATTTCCTCGGCAAGTTCAGCGCTTCTTCAGAGAATATTGAGCTGGTACAGTTCGGAAGCAGGCCGCTCAATGAGATAATGATGAAGTGCTCGATGCTTATAACCGACTACTCCAGCGTCTGCTGGGACGTATACTACATGGGCAAACCGGTAGTCTTCTATCAGTTTGACTATGACATGTACATGGAGAACCACGGCAGCTATCTTGACATGGAGCATGACCTGTTTGGTGAGAGATATACTGAGCTGCCTGATGTTATCGAAAGCATCAAGCGCAATATAGCGGTCGGATTCACCGAAAGTGAACGCGCAAAGGAAATGCGTCCGAAATACTTTAAATACATTGACTCGGACAACAGCAAGAGAACTTACGAGTACCTCAAGTCGAAAGGATACTGATAAGTTTAGATGATTATTTTAACTGCAACAGACATGATTCACTTCAGCGGGACAGGCAGGAGATAAGCAGGATATGGTATTTTCCAGTGAGATATTTCTGTTCTGCTTTCTGCCGGTCGCCCTTCTTGGGTGCCGGATATTACGCACTACGGAGCAGCGCAATAAATGGCTGCTGCTTCTGAGTGTCGCTTTTTATGCGTACGGAGCGCACAAAGTAGTATTTGTGCTGCTCTTTTCGGTGTTCGTAAACTGGGCGATAGCCCTGCTGATCACCGGAACGGAGAGCAAAAGGACGCAGCAGTGGCTGCTTGCTCTTGATGTGGTGCTCAATCTGAGCTATCTTTTCTATTTCAAGTACTACAACTTCTTCAGAGACAACATCCAGGCGATCACGGGCAATCATTCGGAGTTCACCAGGATAGCTCTGCCTATAGGGATATCGTTCTTCACGTTCCAGGCACTGTCCTACTGCATAGATGTATACAGGGACAACAGCCGTGTGCAGAAGAGCATATTCAATGTCGCACTGTACATAACCTTCTTCCCACAGCTGATAGCGGGACCTATCGTCAGGTTCACGACTGTCTCGAAGGAGATCGGCGGCAGGAAGATCACGGCTGAAGACTTCAATGAGGGAACGAAGAGGTTCGTGTACGGGCTCGGCAAGAAGGTTCTGCTCGCCAATCTGCTGGGAATCATGGCCGACAGCATCTACGCGATGGATCCTTCATCACTCAGCACGGGCACAGCCTGGCTTGCATCTATAGCCTATACGTTCCAGATATTCTTCGATTTCTCGGGATACTCAGACATGGCGATCGGCCTCGGCCTCATGTTCGGGTTCCATTTCCTCGAGAACTTCAACTATCCGTATATTTCGCGCACTGTCTCTGAGTTCTGGAGAAGGTGGCACATCTCACTGAGCAGCTGGTTCAGGGATTACATCTACATACCTCTCGGAGGCAACCGCAGAGGACTCAAGAGGCAGATATTCAACCTCGCAGTCGTATGGATCTGCACGGGAGTATGGCATGGAGCCAACTGGACATTCATACTGTGGGGTGTCATCTACGGTACGCTGATCATTCTTGAGAAGCTGCTGAAGATTGAAAAGAGGAACATCCCGGGCGTGATCATGCACATCTACACGCTCCTGACCGTCAATTTCCTGTGGGTGCTCTTCAGGGCTGACAACCTCAGCGGAGCCGTCGGGATGCTCAGAGTCATGCTGGGCGCCTCGGGCACGGGGCTGTGGGATGACACTGCATCCTTCTATCTGCAGGAAAACTACACAGTGCTTCTGCTGGCTCTTCTGGTCAGCGTTCCGCTTGTGAACAGACTGAAGAAAAACAAAGCATTCGCAGCTGCGGCAGATGTGATCAGGCCATTCTTCGTGCTTCTGATACTCCTTCTGTCCATCTCCTTCATGGTCAAGGGAGCATATAATCCGTTCATATACTTCAACTTCTAACAGACCGGATGTCGAAATAAAGTGAAAGAAAAGAAGACAGGAACAATCAAATACAGATATCTTACTGCAGTTCTTTTTCTGCTGGTGGTATTTGCGTGCTTCGTTCTGAACGTGAAAGAGACCTTAAACAACTACAGAGCGGGAACGACACACGGCATAAGGGAGATCGCGGCCGATGCGGAAGCTGTCGACTCGATCGTATATCCTTTTGTCAACCTGAACGGTGGCTTCCAGGGTCTGATGGACCGTGATTATCTGTATGATGCGGATCCGGGAAATGACATCATCAGAAAGCCTGACGGATATATAGTATCGCGTGCTTCAGGCTACAGCGAAGAGGATGTTGACGCGGCGGTCCAGAAGCTGGCCGATTCTGCTGACTGGCTTGCTGAGATGGATATCCCGCTTGTGTATATCCAGGCGCCGAGCAAGATGTCCGCATCACCTGATGAAGCAATGCCGGGCCTGACGAACTACACATACTATAAAAATCAGTATTTCAGAGAGAAGGCTCTTGAGAAGGGGATCGATTACATAGAAGCTGCACAGTGGCTAAGCGGAAGTGATGAGGATTTCTACAAAACAGACCATCACTGGACCACGGACTCATGCTTCACTGCAGCA
>CAMIWY010000017.1 GCA_946402595.1 uncultured Clostridia bacterium | reverse complement strand
TCAAGGCTGCCGGAAGGAAAACATCGGTAGTCGGCAATATCGGCAATCCTGTAGTTACAGAAGCTGTATCAGCAGACAGCGATTCATGGATGGTCACAGAGGTATCATCTTTCCAGCTTGAGACGACCAGAGACTTCAGACCGGAGGTTTCCGCCATACTGAACCTTACGCCGGATCATCTGAACAGACACAAGACCATGAAGGCTTACGGTGATGCCAAGGCAAGGATCGCAATCAACCAGTCTCCGGAAGAGTACCTTATAATCAACCGCGATGATGCGGCTGCAATGGAGCTTGCTCTTCAGAGCAGGGCGACAGTAGTACCTTTCAGCAGAAAGGAGACTCTCGATGCTGGAGCATATCTCCAGGGAAGAGATATCGTAATAAAGGATTTTGACGGCACGATTCATAACATATGCAGCAGGGATGACCTCAGGATCATCGGAGACCACAATGTTGAGAACGTGCTTGCTGCAGCGGCCCTCTGCTACTATGCGGGCATAGATACAGATGTTATCGGCAGCGCTGTCAGGACATTTCCGGGAGTAGAGCACAGGATCGAATTCTGCGGAACCAGGGATGGCGTGGATTATTACAACGACTCCAAGGGTACAAATGTCGATGCTGCAGTTATCGCTCTCAAGGCCCTTCAGAACAACATCATCCTCATAGCCGGTGGAGACGGTAAAGCGCAGGATTTCACTGATCTTGCAGCGCACCTCGACGGTGCTGTAACAGCTCTTGTCCTGCTCGGAAGGGATGCGCCTCTGATCGAGGAGGCAGCACGAAAGGCCGGATTCACGGACATCTTCACATGCAGCAGCATGGAGGAATGTGTCCGCAAAGCATCCGAACTCGCACGCAGCGGGGACAAGGTGCTTCTGTCGCCGGCATGCGCTAGCTGGGACATGTATCCGAACTATGAAGTAAGAGGACGTCATTTCAAGGAGTGTGTCAGGGATATAACCGGTTAATGGCATACAGACCAACACTGGGAGACTGATGGCAAAAAAAGCATCAAGCAAAACTGAATCAAGAAAACTCACAGCGGCAGAACGCAGGGAGATTAAAGCTAAGCGCAAAGCTGAGCTGAAAGCAGATAAGGCAGAAGCAAAAAAGCTCAGAAAGCAGAAGCGGTGGGAGAGAGTGAGAGGCGCCACGGGAGGAAGTGACATCGTTGTCATAGTGATGGTGCTGCTCTTTTCGTTCTTTGGTATAGCAATGGTCTTCAGTGCCGGCTATTATCAGACGATAAACGTTTCAAACCCGAATCCATTCTATTATCTGATCAGACAGGGAATCTTCGTTGCGACCGGTCTGCTGTGGATGATGTTCTTTGCGAACTTTGACTATCACAGATATGAGAAACTGGGCGGTGCTGCAGCCCTGGTAAGTATAGGGCTTCTCGTACTGGTACTTCTCATAGGACAGAACGTAAACGGAGCTGTAAGATGGATCAACCTCGGTTTCTTCAGATTCACACCGAGTGAGTTCTCCAAGATGTTCATGATCATCTTCACATCTTCCTTCCTGATCAAAAACCCGAACAACATAAGAACTCTCAAGGGTCTGAGCATACTGGTACTGGTAATGGGACTGCATTTCGGACTGATCATACTGCAGCCGAACCTGTCTACCGCTATCGTAATCGTCATGATCATGATGGCCATTATGATCGTTGCAGGACTCCATCTGGCTTTCCTGGTGTTCCCGATCGCAGCTGCGGTTGCGGGCTATTTCTACATAATCACGTTCAAGACTCCGTACCACTGGTATCAGAGACTGACGAGCTTTATGGATCCGTTCGCTGACAGACAGGGCGACGGATACCAGGTGACACAGGGACTGATAGCTCTCGGCAACGGCGGGCTCAAGGGCCTTGGATTCGGCCACAGCATTGCCAAGAACATGTACCTTCCTGAGCCTCAGAATGACTTTATCCTGGCCATACTCGGCGAAGAACTCGGATTCATTGGCTTCCTCGTTCTGATGGCTGCATATATAATCCTGATCACCAGACTCATGATGATAGCCCTTAAGGCCAGGGACAGGCTGGGATTCTATCTGGCTACAGGGGTGGCGGTAATGCTGGGTCTGCAGGTAGTCATCAACGTAGCTGTTGTAACATCGTCGATGCCTGCGACCGGTATCACACTTCCGTTCATCAGTTACGGAGGTACGTCCATCTGGTCGTTCATGATGGTTATGGGCATAGCGCTCAATGTATCCAAGCGGCAGGAGCCGGGAAGCAGACTTAAAAGAAAGGCAGTAGAGGAATGAGGATAGTTCTTACAGGAGGAGCTACAGGCGGTCACATATATCCGGCCCTTGCGATAGGAGATGAGTTCAGGGCAAGAGATCCGGAGAACGAGATCATATATATAGCAAGCGGAAAATCCATGGAGAAGTCAATAATACCGGACCATGGATACAAGCTGTACGAAGTAGAAACAGCACCGCTTGACAGAAGAAGCATCAGCAAGGCAGCTGTTACAGTTGCAAAGACACTCAGAGGAAGACAGCAGGCCAGGAAGATAATGAAATCTTTCAGACCTGATGTTGTTATAAGTACAGGCAGCTACGTCAGCGTGCCTGTTGTTCTTGCGGGCAAAAGCCTCGGTGCCTCGATTTATCTGCATGAGCAGAACGGATTTCCGGGAGTATCCAACAGGTTCCTCTCGAAGTTCGCTACGAAGGTATTCCTCGGATTTGAAGCGGCGAGAGAGCATTTTGCCGACCAGGACAAGGTCATGTATTCAGGAAACCCTGTCAGAAGCGATTTCTCGGGAAGAAACCGGGAAGAAGACCGCAGGGCGCTCGGCATACCGGAAGATGACTTTGTGATAATGGTATTCGGCGGCAGTCTTGGTTCTGAAACCACGAATACTGTAGGTGAGGCAGTCGCAAGAGAGTACGCCGGCAGGAAAGGGTATACCGTTATATGGGGTACCGGAAGCATGTATTACGATGAAATATCCTCACGGCTTGAGCGTGAAGGCTTCAGCCCTGACAATGTCAGGATATCGGCATTCATCAAAAACATGCCGGAGGTTCTTTCCGCGGCTGACATTTCAGTAAGCAGAAGCGGAGCCCTCTCGACTGCAGAAACCACAATGGAAGGACGGGCGGCTGTTTTTATTCCGTCCCCTAATGTCACTGCTGATCATCAGTACTACAACGCCAAGGCAGTGGCTGATGCAGGCGGCGCCTTCATCGTCAGAGAGAACGATAATACCGTCCCTGATGTAATGAGAATAATCGAATCGCTGGATGCTGACAGAGAGCAGCTCAGACAGATGGAAAAAGCGAGCAGGAGCGTAGCGCCGGTCCATGCGACTGATATAATCTGCGATACGATCATGGAGACATACAGGAAGTGAGCACTGAGAAAACTGTTACTTTAGTTGACTTAGAGAATACAGAAGATATCAGTGAAGAAGTTACAGAGCGCAATGAT
The DNA here is from genome assembly GCA_946402595.1 of uncultured Clostridia bacterium. Lineage (GTDB taxonomy): Bacteria > Bacillota > Clostridia > Peptostreptococcales > Anaerovoracaceae > Crickella. Next base: position 7,720 of record CAMIWY010000017.1, on the reverse strand, counting down.
GCGACTATTGCGGTCCCTGAGACTGAAACAGCTGATGAGCAGAAGCAGACTGCAGCGGTGGATACCCGTGCAGTGACTGCTGCTCTTGACGTTGCTGAAACGGCTGATCTGCCGGAAGAAGATCAGGAAGATGACGCTGCTCAGGCTGTTCCTGCGGCAACCGTTACCATCATGAAGGATGCGGTAACGGAAGAAGCTGCGGCTGATGCAGCAGAAAACGGAGACGAAAACGCGGGATCCGGAACGGATGAAGAAAGCGCTCAGAAGGAAGAGCAGGAATCAGAAACTGAAACGGAAACTGATCCGGAAACCGAAGCGATAAAAGAGAAGATCCGTGAGCGCAAAAGGGAGAAGAAGAGGAAAGCGATAAGACGTAAGACAGCTTTCTGGACCGGTTTTATCATCATTACACTTTCCATCGCATGCTTCCTCTTTTCGATATCCGGATTCTTTACCGTCGACTCGATAGAAGTAAGAGGCAATTCCCATTTTTCTGCAGAAGAGATCATCAACATAGCACATGCCGTTCCGGGGCACAATCTTCTCTACAATACTGATGAGAAACCTATCACTGACTATCTTGAGCAGAACCCTTACATCAAATCAGCGTCGGTATCAAGAAAGCTTCCTTCGACACTTGTGATTACAGTCGAGGAGAGAGCAGAAGCCATATGCTTCAACTATGATGATGATTATCTCATCATGGATGATGAGGGGACGCTTCTTAAGAAGACCCGGACTGAACCCAAGATAACCAACGTGAAAGGGTTCGTAGTTACCAGGATAAGACTGGGCGACACAGTAGGAACTGAGAACCAGCAGATGTTCAGCAGGCTTCTGAGACTGATCAGGGCGATGAAAGCTGCCGACCTGTATTTTGTATCCATCGACATGACGGGATACGAGGATAATATGGCTGTTAAGGCATATATCTATGACAAGCTGGTCGTAAAGACGGATTACGAGACACTGCTGATCAATCTCAAGAATGGAAGGCTTCACAAAATCGTGGAAAAGCTGTTTGAGGATGATGTAAAGAGAGGAACTATCACAATCACTGAGAACGGCGAGGCTTCATTTGAGCCCGGGATCTGATTGACGGTAATCCGGAAAACGGTGTTCTGACGTCTGACAGATTTACAAGTAATTGTGTTACGTAAACTTAAAAACCCCTAAATATTGTGGTTTTTTGCCAAAAATGTAATGCATTTGCACAATATATGTGCTAAGATAACTATATCTATTTATGAGTTCAATGAGGAGGACACACTATGGAATTCGTTTCTGATTTCGTATCCGAGACAGATAATGCCGCGATCATAAAAGTAATCGGCGTTGGCGGTGGCGGATGCAACGCTATTAACAGGATGGTCGACACCGGTCTTGGCGGCGTATCTTTCATCGCAGTAAATACAGACAGACAGGCTCTCGCTAAGTGCAAGGCTGAGATCAAGATCCAGCTGGGCGAGAAAGTTGCCGGAGGCAGAGGTGCCGGCGCAAATCCTGAGCTTGGACAGAAGGCTGCTGAAGAAACAATCGATGAGATCATTTCACACATCCAGGATGCTGACATGGTATTCATCACAGCAGGCATGGGCGGCGGTACCGGTACAGGAGCTGCTCCTGTCATCGCAAAGGCTTCAATGGACTGCGGCGCACTTACAGTTGCTGTTGTTACCAAGCCTTTCACCTTCGAGGGAAAGAAGCGCTGGAACAGAGCTGCAAAGGGCATCCAGTATCTGAGCAACTTTGTTGACTCTCTGGTCGTTATCCCTAACGACAGACTTATCGACACCAGCCAGAAGAACACATCAATGCTCGAAGCATTCGCTATGGCAGACGATGTACTGAGACAGGGTGTACAGGGCATTTCCGATCTGATCAGTGAGTATGGTCTTGTAAACGTAGACTTCGCGGACGTAAGAACGATCATGGAGGGCAGAGGAATCGCTCACATGGGAGTCGGCGTAGGCGAAGGCGAGAACAGAATAGAAGAAGCTGTTCAGGCAGCTCTCAACAGCCCGCTGCTCGAGACATCCATCAGCGGAGCAAAGTCCATCCTGCTGTACGTATCAGGCGGATACGATATGGGTATGCTTGACATCAACACTATCGCTGAAAAGGTTCAGACAGAGGCTGATCCTGATGCCAACATCATCTTCGGAGCTGCTATCAGCGAAGAGATGAACGAGAAGATCTCCGTAACAATCATCGCTACAGACTTCGGCAATGTAAAGAACTCAGGCATGGGCGGCAGCACTATCATAGATGCACCTGCTGAGAAAACTGCCAAGGGAACAAGCAGCCTTCCTAGAGTGACCATCGATGGTCTGGAAGGATTCGAGGCAGATCTTGACGATCTTCTCAGTGATAACAGAAAGTCAGAAGCATCCGGTACGGATTTTGACATTCCGGACTTCCTCAGATAATCAGCATACAGGGCAAGAAACAGCAAGATGCTTATCAGAATAGAATCATCTGATAACAGCCGCATAAGGCTGGTCAGAAAGCTGGCAACCAGAAAGGGCAGGACTGCAGAGGGGAGATTCGTAATAGAAGGACTCAACCTCTGCAGGGAAGCTGTTCTGAGGTCGCTCGACATTGATTTCCTGATGGTCCCTGATGACTGGAAGACTTCGGGAGGCACCGGTGACCTTAGCGGTCTCAGGGCTTTTACAGAGGAGTGCATCTCTGATCCAGGACTGACAGTCTGCACGGTTCCGGCAAAGACTTTTGCCGGACTTACAGATGCGGGTAATGGTATCGGTATCTGTGCAGTGCTGAGGATGCCGGAGACTGACCTTACGACAGTGTCACGTCTTCCATCCGGTACGAACATTCTGGTCCTTGACAGGATACAGGATCCCGGCAACATGGGAACGATGATCAGGACTGCTGTTGCTGCAGGCTATGGAATGATAATAGCTGCCAAGGGAACGGTGGATGTATATTCCCCGAAGGTCCTCAGAGCCACAGCCGGTATGATCTTCGAGATACCGATCGTGTATGCTGACAGCACTGAAGAGCTTGCAGATGTCCTGAGAGCATCGGGAAGAAAAATAGCTGTTACGGATCCTGCGGGAGGCAGGCCTTACTACGAGGAAGACCTCAGCAGAAATACAGCTCTCGTTATAGGCAACGAAGGCAACGGCGTCAGCGATGAAGTGATGGCGCTTGCTGATATCAGAGTAACTTTGCCCATGAAGGGCAGCATCGAATCTCTCAATGCTGCTGTATCGGCTGCAATACTGATGTATGAAGCCGTAAGAAGAGATGATTAATGATAAGGGGTTAAATATGGAAAAGAACAGAGCTGATGTTGTGATCTGCGGATCCAACTACGTACTTTCAAGTGAAAAGAGCGAAGAACGTATCAAAGAGATAGCTAAATATGTAGATGATGAGATCAGGACAGTAAGCAAAGCGCTTAACTTCAATCCTAATTTCAAGACTGCTGTTCTGGCTGCTCTTAATATCACTGAAAAGCTCATGGACAGCACTGACACGATCCTCAAGCTGCAGACTGAGAACCATCAGCTGGACAACGATGTCAAACACTACATCAACCAGTGGGAACAGGCCAAGAAGCAGGTAACTGATCTCAAGGAAAAGATGTCATCGGAAGTTGACAGACAGTCGCAGAGCACTGAGGATCAGAAAAAACTCCAGGAAAAGCTGGTCGAGATGGAAAACGCATACTTCGATCTGCAGATGGAGAACGTCAACCTCAAGAACGAGCTGAAATCAATCAAGAGAATGAACAGCGACGATGAACTCTAAGATACTCGGACTTCTTGAATTCAACAGAATACTGGACCTGCTTGCTGAGCAGGCCGGCTCCGCGGTAACCCGTGAGCGGATAGCGGAGCTGGTACCAATGTCCAACAGGCGCATGGTACAGGATGCATTAACGGAAACTACTGAGGCGGTTTCCGTTATTCTATATAAGGGAAATATTCCGGTCGGAGAGATCGGTGACATATCCGGCATCCTCGGAATGGCCAGAAAAGGCAGGATACTAAGCATGAGGGAGCTGCTGCAGGTCAGGACGACTCTCAGCATCACGAGGACGGCGAAGGCTTTCCTCTCTGATGACATGCCTTCAGGTCTTAAGCTGCTTCCTGAGATATGCAGTCTGCTTGAGCCTGTGCCAAAACTCGAGCATGACATAGAATCGGCCATACTGAGCGAAGATGAGATGTCTGACAGCGCTTCACCGGAGCTCAGAAGGATCAGGCGTGAGATAAGGAACAAGAACGACCTGATCAAGTCGAGGCTTCAGAAGATGGTCACCAGCGGATCGGCTAAGACACATCTGCAGGATGCAATAGTCACGATGCGCAACGGCAGATATGTCATCCCGGTCAAGAGGGAATACATAAGTCTGTTCCCGGGAATGGTACATGACCAGTCATCGACCGGAGCAACACTCTTCGTTGAGCCGCAGTCAGTGGTCAACCTGAATAATGAGCTGAGGCAGCTCGACACCGAAGAGCAGGCTGAGATCACAAGGATACTTGAGGCCTTCTCAGGAAGGGTCGCGGAGCATTACCACGAACTGATGAATGATCAGAAGCTGCTCTCTGAGCTTGATTTTATCGGAGCCAAGGGCAAGCTCTCCTGCCTTATGGAAGGCAGACAGCCGCGTCTCAACGACGAGGGCTATATTGATATAAAACGCGGCAGGCATCCACTGATACCTGCTGACAAGGTCGTCCCTGTGGATGCAGAGCTTGGCCGCAGATGGTCGACTCTTCTCATCACCGGACCTAACACCGGAGGCAAGACCGTAACACTCAAGACAATAGGACTGCTTTGCCTTATGACGCAGAGCGGTCTTCACATACCTGCAGATGAGACAAGTGACATGCCTGTCCTGGAGGAGATCTTCGCGGACATCGGAGACGAGCAGAGCATCGAGCAGAGTCTCAGTACGTTCTCATCTCACATGAAGAACATGATCGGCATATTCGAGTCAGCCGGTGAGGGCTGCCTTGTCCTGCTGGACGAGCTCGGAGCCGGTACAGATCCGCTCGAAGGGGCGGCACTCGGCATAGCGGAGCTTGAGACTCTCAAGTCCAGGGGTGCTCTCGTGGCAGCAACAACTCACTACACCGAGCTGAAGAAGTACGCTCTGTCCACACCGGGCGTTGAGAATGCTTCGATGGAATTCAACGTTGAAACGCTTTCCCCGACATACAGGCTCAGAGTAGGTCTTCCGGGCAAGTCCAATGCGTTTGAGATATCCAGGAAACTCGGACTGAGCGAGGATATCATAGCGAGGGCGACTGAGCTCCTCGGAGAGGAACAGCTCGAATTTGAAGAGGCCGTATCAAGAGTTGAGGCAGACCAGGCGGAGGCTGAGGAAGCCCTGCGTGAAGCGGGAGAAGCGAAGGCTCAGGCTCAGTCGAGCAGGGATGAAGCGGCACGTGAGCTGGACAAGGCTCATGCCGAAGCGGAAAAGATCCTTGAAGATGCAAGAAAGCAGGCGCGTGAGATGCTTCGTGATGCCCAGGGGACGATCGACGATATTTCCGAAGAGCTCAGGAGCATCAGCAAACGCAGGAAGAACGCAGGCTTCAACGAGGGACATATAGCAGGCGGCGCTGCAAACAGCAGAAGGGCTCTCAAACAGGCCGAGTCTGCATACAGGTCACAGGAAACCCGCAAGCCTGACACCCTGCAGACAGGAAAGGCACCTGAGCCTGAGCAGATAAGGCTGGGTATGAGGGTGAAATATACCAAGCTCGATCAGACGGGCGAGGTCGAGTCACTGCCTGATGCCAGGGGCAATCTCGCCATCAGACTCGGCGCTATCAAGATGACCGCCAACATCCGCGACCTCATCATTGCAGAATCAGAGAACGCGGGACACAAGGAAAAGAACAGAGCAAAGTACGGCAGCATGTCCTTCGGCAAGACCAAGACGATCAAGACAGAGATCAATCTGATCGGCAAGAACCTGGATGAAGCGACAGACCTGATGCTCAAGTACATAGACGACGCATACCTTGCAGGCCTGAAGACAGTACATGTCATACACGGAAGAGGCGAGGGCATCCTCAGAAACGGACTCAGGGCGGAACTAAAAAAGAACAAACACGTGAAGTCCTTCAGATCCGCCCCTTACAACGACGGCGGAGAAGGCTGCACGATTGTCGAACTCAAAGACCGCAAGTGACAACAGGGACGGTTCTCATTGTCATATTCTGAGATGACAGTGAGAACCGTCCCCACTGTCATATTTCGAAAAAAGCAAACCCGGCACTGTAGTAAAATGCCGGCTTGTTTGCTATAATATTTATTTGGAAAAAGCCGCATCTTTCCCGCGGCGGCAATAAGGAGTTTTACACAGAATGTATATCATAAGCAGATGTCTCCTCGGCTTTAACTGCAAGTATGACGGAGGCAACAACAAAAACGACGATATCGTTGAATTCTTCAGGACCCATGACTGCGTAACCGTCTGTCCTGAGACGGCAGCGGGCCTCGAATCACCAAGGACACCTTCAGAGATCACCGGTGTCAGAGTGACTGAGGACGGCAAGGACGTATTCACTGTCGTGAGCAAAACAGGCGAAGACATGAGTGAGGCATTCGACTACGGTGCAAGACTTTCACTGGCTTCGGTACTTGTCGAGGCAGGAAACCGCATTGAGAGAAAGGGAATCATAGAGGGAGCTATTCTTAAGGCTAACAGCCCTTCGTGCGGCGCGGGTGCCGTTTATGACGGAACTTTCACCGGCACACTGACGAAGGGATTCGGCGTTTTTGCAGACAAGCTGATAGACGCCTGCCTTGAGGAAAGAAGCAATCCGGATATAAGCGATGAAAACCGTCTCTTCGCGGATGACTTCAAGGTCTGCGATGAGAACAGCTTTTCAAGGGTTTTCGGAAATAGATAAAAGATGTGTCAAAAAGGACCGTCCCCGGTGACACATCCGATGGCACAAATACACAGATAGGAAGATTAATTTATGGTAGATTTCAAGAAAATAATTGCTGACGAGATATATGATGAGGCGCTCGGTCTTTCGGTCGAGGATATCATGGCGCTTATCGAGATCCCTAATGATGAGAAGATGGGTGACTACGCTTTCCCGTGCTTCAGACTTGCCAAGGCGCTGAGAAAGGCTCCTCAGATGATCGCTGCTGACATTGCAGGCAGGATCGCAGGAAACGAGGCCTTTGCCAAGGTCGAGAACGTAAACGCATATGTCAACTTCTTCATCGACAGAGCGTACTTCACAGGCCAGGTAGTTGAGGAAGTCAACAAAGAGGGCAAAATGTACGGAAGATCTGACGAGGGCGCAGGAAGAACGGTCATCGTAGAGTACTCATCGCCAAATATCGCCAAGCCTTTCCATATCGGACACATCAGAAGCACAGTCATCGGAAACGCTATCTACAAGCTGTACGATGCGGTAGGCTTTCATGTCATCAGGATCAACCATCTCGGAGACTACGGCACACAGTTCGGCAAGATGATCGTTGCTTACAGAAAGTGGGGCAGCGAAGACGAGCTCGCCAAGGATCCTATCAAGACTCTGCTCGGATACTATACAAGATTCCATCAGGAGGCCAAGGAACATCCTGAACTTGAGGACGAAGCAAGAGAGGCTTTCGTTAAGCTCGAGGCAGGAGCACCTGAAGAGACAGCTCTGTGGAAGAAGTTCAGAGAGCTGAGCCTTGCAGAGTTCAACAGAGTATACGACATGCT
>CAMIWY010000016.1 GCA_946402595.1 uncultured Clostridia bacterium | reverse complement strand
ACAACAAATGCGTTTTATATCATACAGGGCAATGAAGCAACTGATAACGAACTTCTGCTCGCTACTGCCCGGAAAATCCTGGATGAAACGATCAAATACTGTGGCGGCAAAGGCAGGATAATCATTCCTATTACAACATAAGTGGTGGACTTGGTCAATAAGACAATTCCATTGATGATAAGGGGGGGTTACGGTTATTGCAGATGTTTCCAACAGCAAATATTTAGGAAAATGGAAAGCATATTCTGTAGATGTCTTTAAGGAGAGCGGTGAGCTTAATGCTGATACTGTACTGTCTCTGAATGCTGACGGCAAGGCTACGATGGTTTCAGGTGATGAGGTAGTAGAGTACAAATGGTGGGAGACAGAGAGTGGAGTTTATCTTGATAGTCTTGGAGAAAAGGCAGATTTGAAGTTCAAAGCTGATGGACCTGACACTCTCAAAACAAGGATCCTGTTCTTCTATCTGAAGTTCAAAAGGATCAAATAATCAGCGGCCTGACGGATAGTCCATATAACTGCGCTGTTGCGCAGTTTTTTGTTGTAAATTTCCGATTTTTCATCCCCCGGGGAGGCTTGTGAGCTGTCCGGGACAGTGATTATAATCTGACCATAAGGTAAACTATAATCGCGTAAGAGGTATATATTATGCATATGGCAGATGCTTTGCTTTCTCCTGCGGTAGCCGCAACAATGTATGTGGCATCCGGCGCAGCAGCAAGCGTATCAATCAAAAAACTCAGACAGGACAATGAACCTCAGAAGCTCCCGACAATGGCTGTAGCCGCTGCGGTAGTATTTGCGGGTCAGATGATCAATTATACGATCCCGGGAACAGGTTCCTCGGGACATATGTGCGGAGGCATGATGCTTTCGGCACTGCTCGGACCGTATGCGGGGTTCCTGTCCATGATTGTGGTGCTGGCCATCCAATGCCTGTTCTTCGCTGACGGAGGGCTTATGGCACTGGGGGCCAATATATGGAACATGGCGTTCTACGGATGCTTTGTCGGATATTTCCTCATATGGAAGCCGATAATCCACAGCAAGTGGTTCGGTGAAGGCAAAAGTGCACTCCGTAAGCGCATAATAGCGGCATCCATCATCGGATGCGTGGTGACGCTGCAGCTTGGAGCTTTCTCTGTGGTGCTTGAGACGAGCCTGTCAGGGATAACTGAACTTCCATTTGGAGCATTCATGGGACTGATGCAGCCGATCCATTTTGCGATCGGACTTATCGAGGGACTTATCACATCCGCAGTACTCTGTTTCGTCTTTGATTCACGCCCGGAGCTCCTCCGCGATGTCAATGAAGCAGCATCGGGAATGCTGCAGCCAAGGCGTTCACTCAAGGCTACCGTAGGAATCCTGGCTATCGTCGCACTCGTTGTGGGCGGCGGACTGAGCCTGTTTGCAAGCGGCAACCCGGACGGTCTGGAATGGGCTCTTTTCGGAAATGCTGAGGGAGGCTATTCGACCAATATGGGACTTGATGAAGAGAACTTCGGAGTATCCAGCCAGGCGGCTGATACCGCGGAGAATATCCAGGAAAAGACATCATTCCTTCCGGATTATTCATTCCCAGGCAGTGAAAGCGCGGCCGGGACTACAGTTTCAGGAATAGTCGGATCCGCTCTGGTGGCCGGAGTGGCGCTCCTGATATGCTTCGCAGGAGGATTTTTCAGGAAAAAGCGCCAGAATAAAGCATGAATCATTGAATAATCATTCAGGGGCGTCGCAGACGCCCCTCATTTGTGTTATTATGCATAAATATGAGACGGGGCAGAAGAGAAAAGGTCCCGTCAGAGAAGAACTGTTAAGCAGATGAATAAGATGGAAAAAGCGCTCAGTGAGCTTGGACACATGGACGAGCTGGCGGTACAGGAATCGCCGGTCCACGGCATGAATGCGACTGCCAAGCTGCTGAGCACAGTTGTCTACATCTTAATAGTTATGTCATTTGACAAGTACGACCTGAGCGGCCTTATTCCGATGGTGCTCTGGCCGGTTCTGATGTATCAGATGAGCGGGATCCCGGTGAGAACATGTTTCTACAAACTGCGGATCGTGCTTCCTCTTGTCATGGCTGTAGGCCTGTTCAATCCATTCTTCGACAGGGAGATCATGCTGCATCTCGGAAACATCGGCGTGTCAGGAGGGGTCATCAGCATGCTTACGCTGATGCTCAAAGGGGTGCTGTGCCTGATGGCATCGTTCCTTCTTGTAGCAACAACACCGTTCGATTCTATCTGTGCAGCGCTGAGGAGCATGCATTTTCCGGCAACACTGACGACACTTCTTCTGCTGACCTACCGTTATGTTGGTGTAATGACAGAGGAACTTGCTGTAATGACGGATGCATATCACCTTAGAGCGCCGGGGCAGAAGGGAATACATGTATCTGCCTGGGGATCTTTCCTGGGACAGCTGCTTCTGCGCAGCATGGACCGAGCTCAGGAACTGTATGCGAGCATGCTGCTAAGGGGCTATCATCAGCACTTCCATTATGCAAAGCACATACCGTTCAGAGGCAGTGATGCCATATATATGGCACTTTCCTGCCTGTTCTTTATTCTGATAAGATTCTGTAATGTTTCGGAACTGATAGGCCGTTTATTTGTGAGGTAAGCTGATGATCGAGTTTGAGAATGTTAGTTTTGCATATGAGCAGGGAGCACCTGTAATAGACAACCTGTCATTTACTATCGGTGACGGGGAATCTGTCGGGCTGATCGGAGCGAACGGAGCAGGCAAATCCACGATAATGAAACTGCTGCTCGGGCTTGTTTCAGGTGAGGGACGCATAGCTGTTGACGGCATTGAGGTGAACAGGGACAATCTGGGAAAGATAAGGCAGAAACTTGGGTTCGTGCTGCAGAATTCAGATAATCAGATGTTCATGCCTACCGTATTCGAGGACATGATGTTCGCACCTCTGAACTACATGGTCAGCAGGGAAGATGCGGAGAAGAGAGTGGATGAGGTGCTTGAAAGACTGGATCTTCAGTATCTCAAGCACAAATACAATCACAAGATATCCGGCGGAGAGAAAAGGATGGCGGCGATAGCGACTGTACTTGCAATGGAGCCGGAGGCCGTCCTCATGGATGAGCCTACATCGGCTCTTGACCCGTACAACAGAAGAGTTGTGATCAATACGATCAGAGGACTGAAGCAGACCAAGATCATCACCTCACATGATCTGGATATGATCATGGATACCTGTGACAGAGTCATACTTATTTCGAAGGGCAGGATCGTGGCAGACGGAAGCGCTGAAAAGATACTCAGAGATAAGGCGCTTCTGGAGGCTAACCGTATGGAACTACCACTCAGCCTGATACACAGGTAGTAAATAAACGCACTGAAAAAGGAGCAGTGAATGCTCCTTTTTGAATGCTTATCTCAGCTGATCCATTACCATCTTGTTGAATTCAGACTTTACAGATGCCGGAGAGATGATGGTGATATCTCCGCCGAACTGGAATACCCATGCGAAGAATGTCGGGCTTGTATCCACTGTGACCCTTGCCGTGAAATGATCAGGCCCGGTCTTCTCTGAATAGAAATCCTTTCCGAACCTGTCTACAAGGTAATTCATAGTGTAGCCCTTGCAGCTTAACTCAACTTCCTGAGTCTCACCTGAGAACATATCGAATATGCGGGTGGAATACTTCTCTATGCTGAAGTCTGCCGGCTCGCGCTCGGCCGGAATGTGGAGCTGCGATGCGTTCTTCATTCTGTCCACTCTGTATGCTCTGACTTCAGATGAGTCTGAAGGCTTTCCGACCATGTAATAATAGTCATTGTTCCACATGAGAGCATAAGGGCTGACTTCATGCATCTTTCCGTCATATCTCAGGACTTCATTCTTGTACATATCATAGTCGACCATCTGAAAGGCGACTCTGGCCCTGTTCTTGATGCAGTCGTTCAGAATATCTGCTGTTCTGAGAGCTGTGCTTCCGTCGCGCTTGAAACCACTGCATGTATGCAGTTCTCTGTTGAGCAGAGCAGCCTGATGCACACTCGTCAGATCCTTGAGCTTTGCGATGATCTCGCGGCTCTTCTTGGTGCTGATGAATCTTGATGAGTGTACAGCATCAACAAGAACCTTAAGCTCGGAAAGGTCAAACTCTCTGTCAATCCAGCGATACCTGTTAGGCTTGCCTTTTTCCTTGATTATCCCGTAGCCAAGGTCTTCTATGATAAATTTAATATTAGCATCTATCGTCTTACGGTCAGGCCTTCCATACCCCATGCTTTCAAGTGCATCCATAATCTGATAGGTGTCCATGCTGTGCTCAGCGTCCGTGTTCTCATACAGCAGTTTGAGAATACCGGTAAGCTTTCGCCTGTTGTCATTCATTTTAAGGGGAACCTCCTTGAAATAGGTCAACATAAATATAGCACATTGATTTCAAAATGATTGATGAGTTATCTGGTCAATAGGTTATTTTTTGAACAGGCATGATGCAATTGGCTATTTTTATAATCAGATAATTCAAAAAAGCCTGTAATGCCCGAAAAAAGGGCATTTGTGGTGGATTGTCAACCAATTTTCAGGCCTCTGCTTTACGTGCTATAATAGTCAGGAAACGGACAGAACATGAACGGAAATCCGGCGCCGGGCCGGTCCCGCGGGAAAGAGACATGGAGATGAAGATGAAAACAGATTACGGATTGATGAAGATGCAGCTTGAATCTCTATCGGAAGGTGTGGAATGGGACATTACCATTCTTTCCAATGCGTCAGCACTTCTGTGGGATTCACTTGAAGATATCAACTGGGCCGGATTCTACATAATGAGAAACGGCAGGCTTGAACTGGGGCCATTTCAGGGCAAAACAGCATGCACGGTGATTGAGGCAGGAAAGGGTGTATGCGGAACGGCGGTTCTGGAAGACCGGACCCAGCTGGTTCCCGATGTCCATTTCTTCCCGGGACATATCGCATGCGACTCAGCGAGCAATTCCGAGATAGTAGTGCCGCTTCACAGGAACGGGGAAGTGTACGGAGTCATAGACATCGACAGCCCTTTCAAGGAGAGATTCACGGAAGATGACAGACAGGGGCTCGAAACTTTTGCTGCAGCACTGGAAACGATCATCGCTTAGCGTAAGGCGCAAAGATTTTGCCTCACAATCGTTACTGTGCTAAAATATATTAAGTATGAATAATTCCGGTATGGGATCAGGAGGCACAAATGTCTGAAAAAGTACTTGTCGTTGATGATGACAAAACAATACTGACAATGCTGTTCAAGGCGCTCAAGAACAACGGGATCGAAGCGGATCTTGCCATCAGCGGAGAGGCGGCGCTTGAACTGGTAAAGCAGAATAAATATGACCTTATACTTCTCGACATCAACATGAGAGGTATCAATGGCTTCGAAGTAATACAGCAGCTGAGGGGAAACGGGCTTACTACACCTGTTATGGTCGTAAGCGGTCGCAAGGAAGACCAGGATGCTCTGTACGGGCTTGAGATAGGGGCTGATGATTATATCACCAAGCCATTCAATCCGGTCACACTGGTCGCCAAGGCCAAGGCGCTCATAAGACGCAGCCGCAGCACTTCGCCTCAGGGCACGAGCAACATAATCACTGCAGGGCCGTTCACATACAATACTTCGACCCTGAGGTTCTATAAAAACGATGTGGAGATACCTCTTTCATCCAAGGAGAACTCCATGATAAAGCTGTTCATAGACAACGTGGATCATATTTTCTCCAAGGACATGATCTATTCTGTCATCTGGGGCGAGACGATCATAGACGAAAACGCTATCATGGTATATGTCAACAGGCTGAGACAGAAGATCGAAGATGATCCTTCCACGCCTAAATACCTGATTACAGTAAGAGGTCTCGGCTACAGGTTCACAGTCGGACAGTAGACATCAGTATATGAGTGCTGCAGGGATGCAGCTTAAGGAAATAAAAAATCTCTCAGTTGCCTGAGAGATTTTTTGATGTTATCTGTCGGGGAGATGATCACTCGCCGGACTCTTCTGCTTCATCGGCATCAGCGTCAGCATCAGCATCAGCATCTTCCGCAGCCTCTTCAGCTTCCTTCTGTGCTTCTTCCATCTTGTCCTTGGCTTCCTTATATGTCATTTCAACTGAATTGATCTCTTCTCCGTTCAGATTGAAGACTGCCTTCACGTCGGCAGAGAATGCTCTGGTCCTAGGCTTGATGCCTGTCAGCATCTGCTCTGCATAGTACTCAAGCATTTCTGTTCCGCTGTCTCCGGAGTAATACTCCTTGATCTGTGCCGCTGTATCCTCATCGTCTGCCTTGGCAGTGAAGATGATATTCATGGAGTTGCCGTCAGCTGTAACATCTGCAGTCGTGTACTCGTCGATCTGCATATTTCCGAATGCTTCCTCACCGCCGTTCTTCTCTATGTACTTGGCGATAGTTGCAGGCTTGCTGAAATAGTTGTATCCGAGCACGAAGGCGAACATGCCTACAACGACTCCGAATATCATCAGTCCTATGAGAAGGTTGTTAGGCCTTGACTTCTTTTCCTCTATCTTATTTGCAGCCTTGCGTGCAGCCTTGGCTTCTCTGCGTGCGGTCTTTTTTGCTCTCTTGCTGCTGACCCTGACAGGTGTTTCTTCAGCCTGAACAGCTTCTTCAGCTGCAGCTGCAGCCTCTTTTACTTCTTCTTTTACCTCGGCTTCTGCAGCCGTTATCTTATCTGTAGCCATCAATATCTCCTTGGTTGATCGTATTCTTTTCAAACGCGGGCTCACTCGATCTCTGCGCCGCAGTCCAGACAGTACTGACTGCCTGCCGGGTTGAGCATGCCGCACTCCGGACATTCTACCATATCCGAGGCTCTGACCGCATCAGTTATCCGCAATTTTACACCCAGAGCGAGCTTTTCCGCAACTGCTTCCGCATAGCGGTTGAGCTTTTTGTTCTGCGGAGAGAAGTGCATCCTGAGAACATCCCTGAGCTTATCAAGGCCCTTGCTGTAATCCTCTTCCGTCAGCCACAGGATCGTCACTACGTCCTGATGCCCGGCTTTGTCAAATACAAGTGTGACATTATGCACCTCGTCACAGTAAAGTGCCGCATAGACTGAGCTGCCGAGAGCAAGTACGCCGTAGTCGAGAACTTTGCCTTCCGCATCAGTGAATACAGCTGCTTTGCCCGCGATGCGCATCTCAGAGAATTTCTGCGGATGTCTGTTAATGATCAGATAGTTGCTGTCAAGCATTATCGTGCCCTCCGGAATCACTTCAGACAGACTGATCGCCCGTCTCCCTGTGAATGGTACGCAAAGTCGGCGCCAAAATCAAGTGCTGCGCCGGGGTGCAGAATAATAATTTGCCTTGAATGCCTAGGGATGGTAGACTTGGAAGGAAATATGACTACATATAGGGGAAAGATATTGAAAGACACTTCAGGAACAACAATTATGCCGGATGTTAACGGCAGGATAACACAGAGAATCGCACAGGATCTGGGAATCAAGGAATGGCAGGTCACAGCTGTCGTAGAGCTGATCGACGGCGGGAGCACGATCCCGTTTATCGCCAGATACCGTAAGGAAGCAACGGGTGCACTGGATGATGAGACTCTGAGGGCACTGGATGAGCGGCTGAAATACCTCAGAAACCTCGAAGAGAGAAAGCAGACCGTACTTGCTTCGATAGATGAGCAGGGCAAGCTCACTTCTGAGCTTGAAGAAAAGATCATCAGGGCGGAGACTGCGGCTGCTGTTGAAGACCTGTACCGTCCGTATAAACCAAAGCGCAAAACCCGTGCCGATGTCGCAAGAGAGAAAGGCATGCAGGGTCTTGCAGACTGGCTCCTGTCTCCTTCATCGGAAGGTGATCCGCTTGCAGAAGCGGCACGCTATATAAATGATGAGAAGGAAGTGCCGGATGCAGAAACAGCCATTTCTCTTGCGGAGGACATCATAGCAGGTGACATATCTGACAATGCCGACTACAGAGCGTGGATCCGCCGCAGGACGATGCAGCGCGGAATGATAGAAAGCGGCATGGGATCTGAGGGAAAGAAGGCGTCAGAGAATGGTGAGCGCACTGTCTATGAGAATTACTACGAGTACAGCGAAGCTGCATCGAAGATCCCCGGCCACCGCATACTTGCGATCAACAGAGGGGAGAAAGAGAAAGTCCTGTCGGTCTCAGTTGATGCGCCGGCTGATGACATTCTTGACTACCTTGAGCGCCATGCAGCGCGCAGAACAACAGCTACGTGCAGGCCGTATGTTCTCGATGCGGCAGAAGATGCCTATAAGCGCCTGATAGCTCCGTCGATCGCTACTGATGTAAGAGGAGAACTGACGGACAAAGCTGAAGAAGGAGCGATGAAGATCTTTGCATCCAACCTTGAGCAGCTGCTGATGCAGCCGCCGCTTCAGGGGAAGACTGTGCTCGGCTGGGACCCTGCATTCAGGACAGGATGCAAGCTTGCTGTGTGCGATCCGACAGGCAAGATCCTTGAAACAGCCGTAATATTCCCGACTGCTCCGCAGAACAGAGTCGACGATGCAAAACGCGTGCTCACGGGGCTGTGCGATAGACACGGGATAGAGATCATCTCTGTCGGCAACGGAACAGCTTCGAGAGAATCGGAAAAGATCATTGCGGATTTTATCAGGGAATATGCAAAGCATTCCGGAAGAAAGCTGCAGTATGTGATAGTAAATGAGGCGGGAGCCTCGGTGTATTCGGCAAGCAGGCTGGCGACTGAAGAATACCCTGATCTCGATGTGGGCGAGAGGAGCTCGGCTTCGATAGCGAGGAGACTGCAGGACCCTTTGTCGGAGCTGGTCAAGATCGATCCTAAAGCCATCGGAGTAGGCCAGTACCAGCATGACATGAATCAGAAGAGACTCGGGGAAGTTCTCGGCGCAGTGGTTGAAGACTGCGTCAACAGAGTCGGAGTCGATGTCAACACAGCTTCGCCTTCGCTGCTCGGCTATGTATCCGGCATAAGCAAAACGATCGCGGCGAATATAGTAGCGTACAGGAATGAGCACGGCAGGTTCATGTCGAGAAAGGACCTGCTCTCAGTACCTAAGCTCGGACCTAAGGCGTTCGAGCAGTGTGCCGGATTCCTGCGCATAACAGACGGAAATGAGGTCCTGGATGCAACATCTGTACATCCGGAGAGCTATGGGGCTGCAAGAGCGATCCTGAAGGAATGCGGCTTTACTGATGCAGACGTCCGGGCAGGAAAGGTAAGCGGCATAAGCCGCAGGACTGAGCTGGCAGACAGGCTGGGCATAGGGAAATATACATTTGCAGATATCGCTGCAGAGCTGGAAAAACCGGGAAGGGACCCGAGAAGCGAAGCGGAGGCTCCGGTGCTGAGAAGTGATGTCATGGAGATGTCCGATCTCACTGAAGGAATGGAGCTTAAGGGCACAGTACGCAATATAGTTGACTTCGGAGCTTTTGTCGACATAGGGGTGCATCAGGACGGGCTCGTCCATATTTCAGAAATGTCTGACCGGTATGTAAAGCATCCGCTTGATATCGTCAGAGTAGGTGATATAGTTGACGTGAGAGTCCTGTCCGTTGATGAGAAACGAGGCAAGATAGCTCTTTCTATGAAGAAAAAATGATCCGCACGGGAAGAGGGAACAGATGGAAAACCAGAAAGAACCAGGCGCGGTCCTGAAAGAGAATCAGGATGAAAAGCCCGGGATCATCAATGAGATCCCTGAAATTAAGATATTCGGAAAGGGTGAAGGCGGAGACGACGGCAGTGAAGGCAGGCAGATAAGAAGGAACCTGTTCATGGTTGCCGTTGCCATTGCCGTTATCTGTATCGCTGTCGGTGTTTTCAAGGTATGGGATGCTTTCCGGGACTTTGACAGTACGATAATGGAGGAGAAGGACAAGCAGTTCTACAGCCTCATCAGTTCGGAAGACATAAACATAGAAAATGCGCTTACCTCATTCTGCAGAGAAGCGGATACTTTCTTTGCGAGGAACCAGCTCGAGGAGCTGCGCAGAGAATGGGTCGAATCAGGGAAGAGTGATACAGCCGGGCTCAGAAAATACATAGAGAATAACACAATGCTGTCGAATCCGGTCTATGCAGACATGCTTATGGTTGACGGAGACAAAATAGTTCTGTCAGCATCAGGGAATAAGGCCTATTCATTCAGAACAGAAGCTGACGGAAGGGGCCTGCGAATATGCAGTGACGGTGATGGCAGATACTTCATGGCGTACGAAGTAAGCGGCCGGGGAGGCGTCAGATACGAAGCGCTTCTGAGCCTTGAGCAGCTGTATATAAATGCCATCGGAAACAGCCCTGCAAGAGGTGTGATGCTGATGGACAGCACTGCTGCTCTCGTAATAAACCAGCGTGCCGGTCTGATCGAAATAACATCGCCTGCTGATGAACATGATGAGAGCACGGCAAAACTCATATCGTTCATGACAGACTGCCAGGGCAGCCAGGAATCTCACGGCATGTCATTTGAATTCAAGAGACCTGACGGCAATCCGTATACTGCCAGAATGATAGTGCAGCCGAGCGGAAGGACGACCAACGGGGAATTTGCCATCGGTATAGCGACTGACTTCGATGAAGCTCTCAAGCCTTCAAGAAATGCTGCCGAGAAGATTCTTATATACGGAGGCATGAGTGTGGCAGGCGTTATCGTTCTGCTTTTCATGCTGCTCCTCATGAGAAGAGCAAACACGGTCAGCAACAATGAACTTGAAATACTCAAGAAGAAAAACAACGCCATGGCCGAGCTGAATCAGAACATGCAGGCGCTGGCTCACCACCAGAGACTTGAGACGATCGGCACGATGACGGCCAGCATCGCTCATGATTTCAACAACCTCCTGACTCCTATCATGGGATACAGCATGATGGCAGCGGAAATGCTGCCTGACGATCAGGCTGAGATCCAGGATTACATGATGGAAGTGTACAATGCGAGCGTCAAGGCCAAGGACATAGTGCAGAGGCTTGCTGACCTGTCGAAGAAGGGCAAGGAGGAGAGCTTCAGGGATCTTGATCCTGTTGAGATAATCCGCAGCTCGCTGAAGGTAACACTGCCTGCCAAGCCGAAGAACGTGGAGGTAAGGGGCAGATTCAGTTCAGGTCATGCCAAGATAAGAGGCGACCAGACACAGGTATCACAGCTGGTTATCAACATCGTGCTAAATGCCTATGACGCGATGAGAGAAGCCGGAGGCACCCTGACTGTATCCACAAGGATCGAGGACGGATGGGTGGCACTGAGGTTCAAGGATACTGGAACGGGAATGGATGCGGAGACGCTCTCCAGGATATTCGACCCGTTCTACACGACAAAGGAATCCGGAAAGGGTACAGGGTTGGGACTT
>CAMIWY010000015.1 GCA_946402595.1 uncultured Clostridia bacterium | reverse complement strand
ATATCCACAACAAGATGGCAAAGTACGGATTCATGGGAGTCAAGATCCCTACTGAGTACGGCGGAGCAGGCGGAGACTACATGTCATACGTCATCATGAACGAAGAGCTCTCCCGTCAGGATCTCGTTCTTTCCATCTATGCCAACACATCCAACTCCCTCGGCGGCGGCCCGCTGCTGCTGGCAGGAAGTGAAGAGCAGAAGGCAAAGTATCTGCCTCCTGTAGCAAGAGGAGAGAAGATTCTCGTATTCGGACTTACCGAGCCGGGTGCAGGTTCTGATGCAGGCGGAACAACCACCACAGCTATCCCTACAGAGGATGGTGAGAGCTTCGTCATCAACGGCCGTAAGTGCTTCATCTCCGGAGCTCCGATGGCTGACTGGATCATCATCTTTGCCAAGACCGATCTCAAGCAGAAGGGATCAAGAGGAATCTCCATGTTCATCGTAGACATGCATCTTCCGGGAGTATCCCTGGGTGCTGATGAGAAGAAGATGGGAATCAAGGGCTATCCTACAAGCGACGTCGTATTCGAAGACGTTGTTGTCGGCAAGGACTGCCTCATAGGACCTCTCCACAAGGGATTCCAGTACGCTATGAAGACTCTGGACGGCGGACGTCTCGGAGTTGCTGCAATGTCCGTCGGCGTTGCACAGTGTGCTCTTGACGAGGCTGTCAAGTACGCCAAGGAAAGAAAGCAGTTCGGACGCAGGATCGCTGACTTCCAGGGAGTAAGCTTCATGATCGCTGAGATGGCTGCTGATGTAGAGGCTGCAAGACAGCTGACATATCACGCTGCACAGCTCAAGGACGCCAATGACCCTGAGGCAGGCGCTGCATGCTCCAAGGCTAAGTTCTTCGCAGCAGAAGCTGCAAACAGATGCGCATACAAGGCTGTGCAGATCCACGGCGGATACGGATACATCCAGGAGTACAAGGTTGAGAGACTTTACAGAGACGCTCGTATCCTCTCGATCTTCGAGGGAACATCCCAGATCCAGGAGCTCGTTATCGCCAACGGTCTGCTGAGATAATAAAGGAGGTACAAGGAAATGAAAATAATGGTAACAGTAAAGCAGGTTCCTGATACCTCCGGCAAGGTAGCAGTGAACGAAGACGGTACACTGAACCGTGCTTCCATGCAGACGATCATCAACCCTGATGATCTGAATGCTGTAGAAGAAGCTCTTTCACTCAAGGATGAATACGGCTGCAAGGTAGTCGCTTTCACAATGGGACCTATGCAGGCAGAGCCTATGCTCAGAGAACTCCTTGCTATGGGCGTTGATGAGACAGTACTCATCTCCGCAAGACAGTTCGGAGGATCGGATACATATGCCACATCCCAGATCATCGCTGCAGCTATCGACACTTACGGCGTAGATGATGACGATATCATCATCGCAGGACGTCAGGCCATCGACGGAGATACCGCTCAGGTAGGACCTCAGATCGCTGAGAAGCTCCACCTGCCGCAGGTAACATACGCAGGCGAAGTCAAGAAGGACGGAAACGTTCTCACGATCAAGAGAATGCTTGAGGACGGATACATGACAGTCAAGGTCCACACTCCTTG
Source organism: uncultured Clostridia bacterium (assembly GCA_946402595.1). Taxonomy (GTDB): domain Bacteria; phylum Bacillota; class Clostridia; order Peptostreptococcales; family Anaerovoracaceae; genus Crickella. The sequence continues at coordinate 9,794 of CAMIWY010000015.1, read as the reverse complement.
CATGATCACATGCATCAAGGAGCTCAACGAGCCTAGATACATGAACGTCCGCGGCACTATCGAGTGCTGGGACAAGCCTCTTACGATCATGGACTATGATGCACTCAAGGATCACGAGCTGATCGACGCAACAACCATCGGTCTCAAGGGATCCCCGACAAACATCTACAAGTCATTCGCACCTCCTGTCAAGGAGCCGGGCATGATGCTCGAGGGCTCCGGCAAGGAAACCACTGACAAGCTTGCACACATGCTGACAAGCAAGCACATCATCTAGGAAAGGAGGACAGACATGGCTTATAACAGTGCAGATATAGCTGCTTTCAAGAACGTATGGGTCTTCTGTGAGCAGCGTCAGGGCAAAATGATGCCTACAACATTCGAACTTATCTCCGAGGGCCGCAAGCTGGCTGATGAACTCGGCGTTGAGCTGTGCGGAATCCTGCTTGGCGATGATGTTGACGGGATCGCAGCAGAACTCGGCGGATACGGAGCTGACAGAGTATACGTATACAACAGCCCGCTCCTGAAAGATTACACAACTGATGCATACACCAAGGTTATCGTAGATGCAGTAGAGGAATTCAAGCCTGAGATCATGATCTACGGAGCTTCCCACATCGGAAGAGACCTCGCACCTAGATGCGCAGCAAGACTCCACACAGGACTCTGCGCAGACTGTACACACCTTGATGTAGACCTCAATGGTTATGTTGAGTTCCTGAGAACAGGATCAAACGTAGATGTTGACAACACCAACTTCGAGACCAAGATGTTTGATGTCAACACCAACCTCAAGATGACACGTCCTGCATTCGGAGGACACCTCATGGCTACTATCGTATGCCCGAGATTCCGTCCTGCAATGGCGACCGTACGTCCGGGCGTTATGAAGAGAAGACCTTTTGATGAAGAGGGCGTCAAGAAGATCGAGATCGTTCATCCTGACTTCGAACTCTCTGCAGAGGATGTCAAGACAGAGGTAGTGGAAGTAGTCAAGGCTGCCAAGAAGCTCGTAGACCTTATCGGTGCTGAGTACATCGTATCGGTAGGCCGCGGTATCGCAAAGGATGTTGACGGCGGAATCGCTCTTGCAGAAGAGCTCGCTGACGTACTCGGCGGAGTTGTAGGTTCATCCCGTGCTGTAGTAGATGCAGGATGGATGACAGCAGATCACCAGGTAGGACAGACAGGAAAGACTGTACATCCTAAGGTATACATCGCTCTCGGTATCTCCGGAGCTATCCAGCACAAGGCAGGAATGCAGGAGTCTGAGTACATCATCGCTGTAAACAAGGATGAGAATGCTCCTATGTTCGAGATCGCTGACTACGGTATCGTAGGCGACCTCTTCAAGGTAGTTCCGCTGCTGATCGAATCAATAAAGGAAGCTAAGGCAGAGGCGTAGTATGAGCTACAAAATCTTTACAATCAGTCCAGGCTCCACTTCAACCAAGTGCGCTGTCTTTGAAGACAATAAATGTCTCTTCAAGGAGAACATCAGCCACGAGCCTGAGATACTGAAGGAATTCCCGACTGTCAATTCGCAGCGCCCGTTCAGAGTGGGCGTTGTGATGGCAGTTCTCCACAGCCACGGATTCCAGCTGAGAGACATGGATGCCTTCGCGGCGTATTCGGGAGGACTCGAGTCGACACCGGGCGGCATTTTCCCTGTGAACCAGAAGATGCTTGTGGATGCGATGTCCGGAAGGATAGCAGACCATCCTGCTGTGCTCGGCTCGCAGATCATCGGCGAATTCTCGACGGCTCTCGGCAAGCCGGCATACGTCATTGACCCGCCGGATGTGGATGAGTTTGACGATATCGCAAGGATATCCGGGATCAAGGGCATATACAGAGAGTCACATGTGCATGTTCTCAACCAGAAGGAAGTTGCCAGGAGAATGGCGGCCGAGCTCGGTAAGAGATATGACGAGTGCAATTTCATCGTGTGCCATGTGGGAGGAGGCCTTTCGATAGCTGCTCACAAGCAGGGGAGAATGGTCGATGCCAACGACGTCGTAAACGGCGACGGTCCTATGGCACCTAACAGATCGGGATATGTTCCGATGCTGCCTTTTGCAAAAATGTGCACATCAGGTGAGTACACCTATGATGATATGAAGGCTCTTGTTTCAAAGACCGGCGGCCTCAAATCCCTGTCCGGTACTGATGACAACATTAAGCTCAAGGAGATGAGAGACAGCGGCGACAGGTGGGCTTCACTTGTATATGATGCTTTCTCATACAATCTGGCAAAGTACATCGGATCGTATGCCTGCGTTCTTGAGGGTAAGGTCGATGCGATAATCCTGACAGGCGGAGTCAGCAAAGATGAAGAGTTCGTGGACAGCATCAGGAAGTATGCCGGATGGATCGCACCTGTCAGATCATACGGCGGGGACTTCGAGATGGAAGCTCTTGCCGAAGGTGCCCTGAGAGTCCTTCGCGGAGAGGAAGAACCTAAGGAATACACGGGCGTTCCTGTGTTCAGCGGATTCGATTTTGAACCGTAAAAAATTCAAAACAGTGCATGCGTTGATATGACTGCATTTTGCAGAAATACGGCTGTTTCTTAATTATTATTAAGATGCTTCGGAACAGCGCTGCAGATATAATGATTACAGATTAAGCGAGGCTTGTTATATAAGCTTCGCTTAATTAATTGCTTTGAATAGCCGCTCAGCATGAAGGCGGGGTTTAAGGCAGATTTAAGGATGAGATTGTAATATGGTCGTGCACAATGGGGGAAGTATGTGCAGACTGTTATGGAACATACAGACGGGGACAGGTGAAAGATATGAAATACGAACAGGGTGCTGAGCTTATGCTCGATGCCTTGAGAGGCATACATGGAAAATTCAAAAAGCTCTACGGCCAGGCGGCGATGAGACTTGATGATGACACGTATATCCTGTCCGGAGGAACAGGACTCCTTTCGGATATAAATGAGGATAATCTTGTTGTCTGTGAGATAAGCGCCGGAGGACTCGGAGAGGTATTCAATGTCAGGAAGGACATCAATGCTGTAATTTTCGGGATCACTGCGGATATGGTCAGTGTATCGGAGGGCGGCAGCAATGTGCGTACTGCACTCGAAGACCTTGCTCAGCTTACAGGTGCGGAGCTTAAAGTCCTGCCTGATGCATCGCCGGAGAACATAATCGGTGCACTTGAGGATACCAGCGTCTGCCTGGTGAAGGACATGGGCGGTATCGCGACCGGCTCCAACATCAGGAAGGCTGTCGCAGGCATACAGATAGTGGAGAAGGCCTGCGAGGCTGAGATCCACGGAAAGCTCCTCGGAGGCACCATTCCTATCGATGCTGAGCTCGCGGAGAGTTACCGCAGAGAGTTCAGTTCGGACTACGTGAACAGAAATGAGCAGGGAAAGATCCCTTTCATCGGGTTTGAGGAAAAGGAGTTTGAGCTGAGAGGACAGCTTATTGACATGGGCAGGGAGCTGGTGAAGAGGGACCTGTCATACGGATCATGGGGCAATCTTTCAGTCCGTCTCAATGACCATGAGATGCTGATCACACCGTCCTCGATGGACTATTTCGACATCAAGCCTGAGGACATAGTCAGGATGGACATCAATACACTTGAATACAGCGGGGACCAGAGGGAACCGAGCAACGAGTCTCTGATGCATGCGGCTCTGTACAGGAAGTACGAAGACTGCGATGCAGTCATACATACTCATTCCAACGGTATTTCAACATTCGCTGCATGTGAAGCGGGATTCGCAGCAGGTCATGAAGAGGTAAGGAGGCTCGTGGGAGATACCAGAGTCACAAGCTATGCGCGCGCCGGTTCTGCAGAGCTTGCGGAAGCCGTTGTCGAGACAATGCTGGACACTCATGCAGCCGTCATTCCTCACCACGGAGCGGTGTTTACCGGGCCTTCACTTCAGGTTGCTTTCAGGGTCGCAGAGGCGATCGAGATAAGGGCAAGGAACATTCTGGATTTTGACAGCAAGCCTGAGGATGACGAAGAGTAACAGTATGAGAATTGTATTCAGATATCAAAACCACGGAGTATCCGTTCAGCCGGACTCCGTGGTTCTTTATTTCTGATAATTGTGTTCAGATGTAATGCGGGTTTAGCCGGGAACAGACCGCTACAGCGACAGTATCCTGTCCGCTACGCCTCTCCATGTGATACCCGATGTATCAGGAGCTGGTCCTGAAAGTGATCCGTTTTTAATATCTATGATCAGTCTGCGCAGAGTTCCGGTAAGATCTTCAGTGAACTGCTTCAGACCGTTGTCAGTCGGGGTATCTATGGTTGCCATCTCGGGCATCGGAACGAACCGGACGTTATTATGCGGTACATTGGATTCTATCCACGGACGCACACCCGGCAGGTCAGTGCTGACCGGAACTGCTCCTGAAGCCATGGCTTCGATCAGTACCAGAGGCAGTCCTTCGAAGAACGAAGGGAGCACGAATATATCACTGTATCTGAATATCTGTGCCAGGTGATCTTGGGATATCTGGCCGAGCCAGGTTATATTGTCAGGCAGAGTGTCGAGCCTTCTGCGGACTTCCTCATCCTGGCATCCGCCTGCGAGAGTGACCTCAAAAAACGGTACAGCCTGGTCAGCTGCAAGAGTCTCCAGTGCATCGAGAAGCTGAGGCACTCCCTTGGGCCTGCTCATTTTGCCTGCGTAGCATATCATGACAGGGACCTCATCATCACCCGCATACTGCTGCAGATCATCCCTGCCGGCTCTGCCGTCCTTATTGAATAATGCGTCGTTATACCCGCTGCCTATGACGGTGACCCTGCTCTCCGGCAGACCGAACATTTCCATTATAGTGTTCTTCTGCTCCTCATGAAGAGCCAGAGCTTTGTCTATGCGGGAGATCTCAGGCCTTACGAGCTCGCGCAGCTCATCGCAGTTGACCATCTGCCTGAGATCGGTACCGTGTGAGATACCGTATATCTTCCTGTCAGGGAAATGCTTCCTGACAAGGGCGGTCAGAAGGAAAAGGTGATGGCATACGATAAGGTCAGGGTCGAGCTCTGCGACAGCACGGCTGACTGCATTTATGAATGCATCCTCGAACTGATTTATCATATGGGGCGTCAGATCTCTGTATCTGGTGGATGTGTACGGCATGATGTCGGACATCCCGACTACAGGATAAGGCAGGCCCCTGACCGCTGAGCCGGCCTTCACCTTGCACGGTGCAAAAAGACTTCCCTCTGATGCAGGCTGTGCAGATGCCGTATCGGTAAAGAACACCGGATAGCATGCTACGCCTTCCGGAAAGTCAACGGGATCATCGGGATATATTCCGCATACGACTGCCTGCCTGTGGCCGGCACGGGCCCATGAGCGGACGAGCTCGGTCATATATGTGCCGCTGCCTGTGGAATGCGGCTTCTGTGCGGTGATGCTGAGTATTCTCACGCTGATGCTCCTTTTTTAGCTGATCATTATAGGTAAACGCCGTTATCATGAAAATAATACAGATGCTCAGCATTTTTCACAATAAAAACACATTACCGGACGTTCAATATACTTGAATTATGCACCACAAATATAGTATAAAAATAGTGGTCAGACGATGTATCTTGTTTTGAACAAAGCAATACGGAAGCTGCACCTGTCAATATAACCAATTGATACTATGGAATCAGGCTGCTCCGTCTTCGGGACAGCTATTTTTTGTAAAGAGGTGATACCGGTGGGACTTTTTTATGAAGCGGACAAAACATTCGACGATCTGATGAAGGAGAAGAAGAACTTTGTCTTCATCGGGGAAGCCGGAAGCGGAAAGAGTGAGATAGTCCTTAATATTGCCAACAAGCTTGCGCAGCAGACCGGGAAGAAGGTCGATCTGTTCGACCTTGATCAGACCAAGCCTCTGTACAGGTCGCGCGACATGCAGGAGGATTTTGCAAAGCGCGGTGTCAACATTTTTTATCAGGATCAGTATCTTGACGCACCTGTAATGGTCGGCGGAGTAAGGGTGTCACTCGTCAGCGACAACTATACTCTGCTCGATATAGGCGGCGGCCATCAGGCAGCCAAATTCGCCGGGGCATACAGCGACCTTCTCAGTAAGGACGATGCTGTGCCTGTATACATCATCAATCCTTACAGGCCGTGGACCAAGAGTGTCGATGCCATAGACGGCACAATGAAGCACATACTCGGATCCATGAGACTGGACCACATATATATTCTCGGCAACCCTAATCTGGGTTACGCTACTTCAGTTAATGAATTCATGGAGGGGCTGGATCGTATTGACGAACTGCTTGACGGATTTACAATCGTGAACAGTGCATGCGTCAGACGAGACATCTACGATGAGGTCAGGGAAAGAACAGATAAGTCTCTTGTACCGCTCGATCTCTTCCTGACCTATTCATGGGTTGATTAAATAGATATTGTTACTTATAGCTTAAGGAGGGAATTTAATGGCAAGAATCGAAATCACAACAGAAGCTTGCAAATCATGCTCCTACTGCGTGATCTCATGCCCTAAGAAGTGCCTTGAGATCGGCAGCGACGTTAACTCCAAGGGTTACCTCTATGCTGTTTCCGCAAGACCTGAGGACTGCATCGGTTGTGCGATGTGCGCTCAGATCTGTCCGGAATCCGCAATTGAGGTATGGAGATAGGAAAGGAGACTGATATGGCAGAACGTGTATTTATGAAAGGCACCGAGGCTATCGCTGAGGCTGCTGTAAGAGCAGGATGCCGCTTCTTCGCAGGCTATCCTATCACTCCGCAGAACGAGATCCCTGAGTACATGGCAAGAAGACTTCCTGAGGTAGGCGGTACATTCGTACAGGGCGAGAGCGAAGTAGCTTCCGTCAACATGCTGTACGGTGCAGCTTCCACAGGCATCAGAGCAATGAGCTCATCTTCTTCCTGCGGTATCTCCCTTTACAGTGAAGGCGTTTCCTACTGCGCATCTGCACGTATCCCGATGGTATACGTCAATGTACAGAGAGGCGGCCCTGGAATCGGAGCTATCCAGCCTGCACAGCAGGACTACATGCAGGCAACCAAGGCATCCGGCAACGGCGGATTCAGAATGATCGTACTTGCACCGGATTCAGTTCAGGAATGCGTAGACATGGTATACGAGGCTTATGACCTCGCAGAGAGAGACCAGAACCCTGTACTCGTCCTTACAGACGGTGTTATGGGAACAATGATGGAGCCTGTAGTACTCCCTCCTATGAAGAGCGACGAGGAGCTCGCAGAGTGCAGAGCAAAATTCATGCCTAGAGCTATCGTAGGCCACCCTCTGGGACAGCAGGCATACTGCAGACCTGGTTCAGTCGGAGACGGACAGGAGCAGGCCAACATCGAAGCTGCTGCACTGTATGAGACATGGGACAAGGACATCAGAGTTGAAGAATTCATGATGGACGATGCTGAGATCGTATTCGCAGCATATGGTATTTCCGCACGTATCTCAAGAGCAGTAGTAAGAGAGCTCAGAGCTCAGGGTGTCAAGGCAGGAATGATCAGACCTATCACAATTTCTCCATTCCCTTATGACACATTCAGGAATCTCGACTTCGACAGAATCAAGGGAATCATCGATGTTGAGATGTCGATCCCTGCTCAGATGAGATGGGATATTGATTTCGCTGTACAGGGCAGATGCCCTATCAAGGAAGTCCTCAGATCCGGCGGTCAGCTGCTGACTAACGACCAGGTAATGAAGGGCGCACAGGAATTCATTAAGGAGGTGCTGTAATGGCTGAAGAGAAGAAAGTCTATTCAAGAACCAAAGGCATCATCGAAGGCGCAGTCTCCGGATTCTGCCCGGGATGCATGCACAGCACAGTACATAAAATCATCGGCGAGGCTGCTGAGGAACTCGGCGCTCTTGACAAGCTCGTAAGAGTAGAGGGCGTAGGATGCTGCGGACTCGGACAGTTCTATGTAACATGTGACGAAACTATCGCTGCTCACGGAAGAGCAGGCGCAGTAGCTACAGGTATCAAGAGATCATCTCCTGATTCACTGGTTTATACATACCAGGGCGACGGCGACCTTGCTGCTATCGGACTTGCTGAGACACTTTCCGCTGCCAACAGAGGCGAGAACTTCACAGTAATCTTCGTCAACAACGGTATCTACGGAATGACAGGCGGACAGATGGCTCCTACAACTCTCGTAGGCATGAAGGCCACAACTGCTCCTAAGGGACGTGACCCTCAGGAACACGGTTATCCGATGCACATGAGCGAGATCATCAACCAGCTGACAGCTCCTTACTACATCGAGAGAGTAAGCTGCGACACACCACAGCATGTAATCAAGGCCCGCAATGCCATCAAGAAGGCATTCAAGTATCAGATGGAAGGCAGAGGATATTCAATCGTTGAGATCGTTACATCCTGCCCGACCAACTGGGGCCTCGATACTCTCAAGTCTCTTGACTTCCTCAGAGAGAAGATGTTCGAAGAGTATCCTCTCGGAGTATTCAGAGACAAGGGCGCAGAAGAGAAGTAATTAGGAGGTAACCATGGAAAGAAATCTTATGATCGCCGGATTCGGCGGACAGGGAGTTATGACAATGGGTAAGCTCCTGGCAGAGGCAACATCCCAGGCTACAGACCTGAATGTCACATTCTTCCCTTCATACGGCGCTGCCATGAGAGGCGGCACAGCCAACTGCTACGTTGTAATCAGTGATGATCCTATCGGAGCACCTGTAAGCTATTCCCTCGAGGACCTCGTAGTAATGAACGGACCGTCCCTGCACAAGTTCATCGGCAACCTCAAGCCGGGCGGGACACTGTTCGTAAACAGCACTATCGTTACAGATCCTATCGACAGAGATGACATCAAGGTCATCAAGGCTCCTGTAACTCAGATGGCTATCGACATCAAGAACGAGAGAGCCCTCAACGTAATCATGCTGGGCGTTTATGTAGGCGCTACAGATGCAGTTCCTGAAGAAGTAATCGTAAAGGGCATCGAGCACAAGTTCGCTAATAAGCCAAAACTGATCGAGCCTAACGTAGAGGCGTTCAAGATGGGACTCAAGATCGGAAGGGAGCAGAAGTAATGAAGAAAGTGTTAGGCTTACTGTGTGTATGCCTCCTCGGATGCTGCGCATTCACTCACCGCAGAGTGATCGCTGCATGCATCAAGGGCGAGCCTATGCCGGCTGCACCAAAGTGGCACTTCTGGGTAAAGCCTGAGAACCGCAGAGCTTAACATAATGTAAAAACATATAAAGATGTCTGCATATTCCTGATGAAATGCAGGCATCTTTTTGTTATAATAAACAAGTTAATGCGCAGAACGCCGCAGATAAGTCTGAAAGGCGGCATGTACAAAGACAATAAAACAGAAAAAAGACTAAAAACAAAGCTCTCATTCGAGCGGAAAGGTCAGAAAATGAACGAAAAGGGTAAATACTACATCTCAACACCGATCTATTATCCGAGCTCCAATCTGCATATCGGTCACACTTACTGCACCGTAATGGCAGATGCCATGGCAAGATTCAAGAGACTTCAGGGATATGACGTAATGTTCCTGACAGGTACTGACGAGCACGGACAGAAGATCCAGACCAAGGCGATCGAGAAGGGCGTTACTCCTCAGGAGTACGTTGATGAGATCGTTGCAGGCATCAAGGATCTGTGGGCAACCATGGAGATCTCTTATGATGACTTCATCAGAACTACAGAAGAGAGACACATGACAAGAGTCCAGAAGATCTGGCAGAGAATGTATGAGAAGGGCGATATTTATAAAGGCGCATACGAAGGTCTGTACTGCACACCATGTGAATCCT
>CAMIWY010000014.1 GCA_946402595.1 uncultured Clostridia bacterium | reverse complement strand
GAGAAAGTTAGTCATGAGCCGGGTAGAACGTTATAGAGAGGCTGAAGAGAGCGGCGTGAACGATCAGCTTGAAAACAGAGCTAAAACAGCAAAGATCAGCTCGCAGAACGCCGGGATAAGAAAGCAGCCTACACTGCTGGAGGATCTGCTGTTCCTGGTCGCTAAGATAGCTGTCATAGCACTGTTCCTGGTGATCATCTTCACATTCCTGTTCGGAATCAAGCTGATCAAGGACGATTCGATGTATCCGGGCTTAAGAGATGGCGACCTGGTCATCTACTACCGGATGCAGAAGAACTATGTACAGGGCGACCTCATAGCTATCAAGAAGGACGGTAAAACAGACTTCCGCAGAGTCGTAGCGATAGGGGGCGATACAGTGGACATCAATCACGACAATGGCCTTGAGATCAACGGCTATCCTCAGCAGGAGAAGCTGATCGAAGGCGAGACACTGCCGGTGGTCGATGCAACTGAGTTCCCGCTCACAGTCGGACCCGAGCAGGTATTCGTCCTTGGAGACAACAGGGAGTATTCAGTCGACAGCCGTACATACGGATGCATCGACAAAGCAGATACGCAGGGCAGGATCATCACAGTGATCAGGAGGCGGAATCTGTAGCGGCACAGCCGCAGTACAAGGTCATAACAGGCATGGGAGGACCAAGCCTGTTAGAACATATATATCAATTTTTATCATTATTCATCAAAGATCAAGGAGGATCAAACCATGAAGAAATTTAGAGTATTACTGCTGGCAGTAGTCGTAGCAGTAACAATGATGGCAGGAAGCCTCAGCGTATTTGCAGCTGATGAGGTAATTCCTGTAAAAAAGACACTGAATGTTGCAAATGGTGTAACAACAGAGCAGACGTTTGGCTTCAAACTGACTCAGGCTAATGCAGAAGAAGCACCTGCAGGACATGTCGTTGCACCGAAGGCGGTAGGTGATATTTCAACAACTGTAAAAGTTTCTACAGATGGTACTGGTGCAAAAACAGTTACAGGCGGATTTAGCCAGAGCGATTTTTCAGATCTTGATGTTGCCGGTGAATATCTGTTCACACTTACAGAGACTACCGCAGATGCGATTACAGACGGATATGGACTTGATGCCAACACTGGAGGTAATACATACTATGTTCAGGTACTCGTTAAAAATGGAACAGAGGGACTTGAATATGAGTATCACATGGCATCGAATAATTTCAATGCTGCAGATGCAGATGAAGACTCTGGCAAAAAGGTTACAGAAGCAGCGTTTACAAACCTGTTTACTGAGGTTGCACCTCTCACTGTAAGCAAGGTCGTTTCAAATCCTGAATATGCAGATCCTGATCAGGAATTCACCATCACAGTAGTATTCACTAGAGATTCAACTGGATTCAACCCTGCATCAGCAACTATCACATATAACGGAGAGACTTATGATTATGGTGAAGAAATCGAGCTCAAACTAAAAGCAGGAGAATCCGCAGAGCTCACTAATATCCCTGTAGGAACAACTTATGTTGTAAGCGAGACCGCACCTACTAACTATGAGGAACCTGTAATTGAATACTCATCCGGGGATAAAGGACTGATCGAGACAGCAACCAACCAGGAAGCTAACACTGCTACAGTAACAAATACACTTAATGACATCACCATTACAGGCGTGATCATGAACATCCTTCCGTTCGTTATGATGATCGCTATCGGCGGAGCTGCAGCAGCAATGTATGTAGCATCCAGAAGAAGAAAGATGGCTCGCTAATAACGAGAACCAGAGTAAGCAGGAATGGCAGGAAAGATAGATCCTCAAGTGAATAATGACATGCCGCAGGGGCCTCCGCGGAGGCCCCTGGCAGGAAGAGTCATAGATGTTCTGGACGGATTTGTCGACCTTCTGGTACTGCTGTTCATTCTTCTGCTCATATCATTCGGGATATTCAGTCTGTGGGACACTCACAGGATGTATCAGTCCGCGGCACCGACAGTGCTCGAGACATACAAGCCAGATACAGAGCCGTATCTGTCATTCGGAGAGCTACACAAGATCAATCCTGATGTCTTTGCCTGGATAACGGTCTACGGTACCCATATCGACTATCCGGTCACACAGGCAGAGGACAACGACAAGTACATCAACACATCCGCGACAGGCGAGTTCGCGCTTTACGGATGTCCGTTCCTGGACTACAGGAACTCACCGGACTTTTCCGACCTCAACAGCATCATCTATGCCCATCACATGGACAAGGGGATGATGTTCGGAGATCTGGACCTGTTCCTGGAGAAGTCGTTCTTCGACTCGCATGAGTACGGGAACATATATTTTGGCGATAAGCAGCACGGGCTGCATATGTTCGCCATGATCGAAGCAGACGCATACGACTTCACGATCTACGATACTGAAGTCACTGATGTGAACCAGCAGGAATACCTGCAGCATATTCAGGATGAAGCCAAATTCACCCGAGACATCGGAGTGAAGGAAGGTGACAACATCATACTGCTGTCAACATGCGCGGGAGGCCTGACGAACCTGAGGTACATACTTGCGTGCAAACTGACAGACGAAACATATGAGGACCCGTTCTATGAAGAACCTACGGCCAAGGATGGACTGCCGTTCTTCCTGACACTGCCATGGTGGTGGTACGCAGGCGCGGGACTGCTCATATTACTCTGTATCCTACTGTGGATACATAAGAAAAAACGCAAAGCTGAAGCAGATGAATCTGATGATCTGACTTGCGATAATGGAGAGATTCGAAGATGATACATAGAATGCAACGAATACGTATCGTTCATATTCTCATTATGGCGGTGCTTGTACTGAGCACAGTCATGCTTTGCAGTGCACAGACTTTCGCCGACACATCCGGTAACGTGACTTTGTCCGTAGGGCAGAGCTTCAACGTGATGGGAACGACGGATGAAGACTTCAATGACAGCCGTGACTATCAGCTGACTGCTGTTGATCCATCCAATCCTATGCCGGGCGGTGCATTGGGAGGAACATACACGTTCACTTTGTCAGGAGATGATGAGCATGTCTTCACTACGAGCGGAGACGGCGGGACGGTAAGTGAACCGGCGCTGTATTTCACAAGAGCGGGACTCTATGAATATACACTGGAGCCGCTCACAACAGAGCCTGATGAGAGATATGAGTACGAGGATACTACATATACTGTAAGGATATATGTGAAGAACAATCCGCTGAAGAGCGGAGACCTTATAGTAGAAAAGATCGTATGTGAGAACAATCAGGGAGAGAAGCCTGATTACATCAGATATCACTGCAGCTACAAGGGTGAACCTGCTCCGCCTGAAGGAGACAAGGACGACCCTGACAAGGGGAGCAGAGCCAAGACCGGAGATACATCCGGAATTGTGATGTGGTCTGTCACATTTGCGCTGGTGACAGCGATGCTTATATTCCTGCTGATAAGAAGGCGCAGGGATAACGAAGATAACAGGTAATTTTTGATGAATAGATGAAAGAGATATAGCAACAGAGGGACTGCAGATTATCTGCAGTTCCTTTTATTATACGTGTGATCGTCTGACTGCTGTATTTTTTGGGCGGCAGATATGTAAACGTTTTGCGTGATAATACTCTGTGTAATATAATAACTGCAAATGGCAAAATGATATATCCTGCAGAATGAGAACTGACAGGAGAATGACAGGGGGATCAAATGCGTAAGACCAAGATAGTATGCACGATTGGACCGGCAAGTGAGTCGGAAGAGACACTGAAGGAGCTGTGCTTAGCAGGCATGAATGTTGCGAGACTGAATTTTTCGCACGGCACGCATGAAGAGCATCTGGAACGCATAAACAGGATCAAGAAGGTAAGAGAAGAGCTCGGGCTGCCGATAGCTATAATGCTGGACACCAAGGGGCCGGAGTTCCGTATAGGCACTTTCAGAGACGGCAAAGTCACACTAAATGAAGGTGATGATTTTGTCTTCACCACTGAGGCGGTCGATGGCGATGAGCACATTGTCTCCGTCAGCTATTACAACCTTGCGAATGAGCTGGAGCCGGGCGACAGGATACTTCTGAACAATGCACTTCTCGAGTTCGAGGTCATCAGCACGGACGGTGTGCAGATCAGGACCAGAGTCCTCTCAGGCGGAGAACTGTCCAACCGCAAATCCATGAGTTTTCCGGGCAAGCATCTGCAGCAGATATACCTGTCCGATCAGGACAAATCAGACATACAGTTCGGCGTAGAGAACGATGTGGACTTCATTGCGTGCTCATTCGTGTCGCTGAGGCAGGACCTTGTCGATGTACATGATTTCCTCAGATCCCTCGGCAAGGATGACTCCGTGGAGCTCATTGCCAAGATAGAGAACCAGTCGGGATACGACAATATTGACGAAATCTGCAATGAGTGCGGCGGCATCATGGTCGCGAGAGGCGACATGGGTGTCGAGGTGCCTTTCGAGAGGCTGCCGGCGATGCAGAAGGATCTGATCTCGAGGTGCCGCATGCTGGGCAAAAGGGTCATCACCGCTACGGAGATGCTCGAGTCCATGATATACAATCCGCGTCCGACAAGAGCGGAGACTTCGGATGTTGCCAATGCTGTGTATGACGGCACGAGCGCAGTGATGCTCTCGGGCGAGACGGCTGCCGGCTCCTATCCGGTGCAGGCTGTCATGGCCATGGCGCGCATTGCAGAAGAGGCGGAGAAGCATATTGATTACAAGACGAGATTCTATCAGTATGATTTCAAGATAAACAGCGACATGGATGCTATTTCCCATGCTACCTGCGGCATGGCCATGGATGTAGGGGCAAGGACGATCGTTGCCTGCACCATGTCCGGCAGGGTGGCCAGGATGGTATCCAGGTTCCGCTCGCCGATCGATATCATAGGGCTTACGACCAGCGAGAAGACATGGAGATCACTTGCACTGTCCTGGGCTGTCACGCCAATGATGTGCGAGGTGGTGCCTTCGACTGAGGTGCTCTTCTACATGGCCAAGAAGGCTGCTGAAGAAGCAATGGACCTAAAGAAGGGCGAGAAGATAGTTATCACCGGCGGCGGGACGACCGGAAAGTCCGGCAACACCAACCTGATCAAGATAGAGACGATCTAAGCATTGAAGCTGCCGGGGCCATGGTTACATATTGTGTTTGAGCTCAACTCTTACAAGGCCTTCGTCATCAACGCCGGTGACTTTCTCACCGCGCCCGATCGCATCGGATATGTAGCTGATGACTTCGACTGTGAGTATCTCGCCCGGGCATGCGATCGGCGTGCCTGGTGGGTAGATGATGACCGGATCATACAGGACCCTGCCGTCAGCTTCGTACAGAGGCACGGATTCAGCCTCGTACGGCACGCCGGCCACCTCGAGTTCAAACTCGGCGGCCGGGCGCGGATCTAATGTCTTGTGCTTGTCTACAACTCCATAATTATCTGAGATCTCCTTAAGCGCATCGAGCAGCCTGACATAGTCATTCGACCTGCTTCCGACACCTGTCATCAGCATGACATAGTCGCCGTGCACCATTTCAGATATGATGCCGTGCTGACGGAGCTCCTTATCAAGTCTTGCGCCGCTCATGCCGAGAGCTGCCAGACTTATGTTTATCTTGGTCATGTCGAGCCCGGCCCTGCTGTGATACATCGGGAAGAGAGAAGCCTTCTCCGCATCACCGGAATCCTTGCTGATTTTGTCTCCGTATTTTTCCAGAACCTCTTCCGTGAGGTGCCCTCCGACTATCTCGACACCCGGGATGCGCTGAGCCCGCCTGTAGAAGGTGAACAGGTCATCGCACCATGCCCGGACGAACCTGCTGCCGTATGTGCGCATTATCCTTTCATTTATATCCAGGCTCGCCATCAGAATGTATGACGGGCTTGTCGTCTGCACCATTTTGAGGGCATCGCTCACAGCGCCGATGTCGACATTGTAATTGCAGATATTCATGATGCCGCTGCCGGTGAAGCTGAGAAGAGTCTTGTGCGTGCTGTTGATGACTATGTCAGCACCGAGATCCTCAGCCGAATGTCTCGGGAAGGGCACATGGGCACCTTCGCCGAGCAGCTCCTCAGCATCATTATCGAAGAACTTGAGATGCGCGCCGTGAGCCTGGTCGACTATGAGGAACATGTCATACTCGTGGGCAACGGCCGCCAGAGCGGCGATATCCGAGAGCATCCCATAGTAATTAGGACTCGTCACCAGCACAGCCTGCGCATCAGGATTCGCCTCACAGGCGGCCTTCAGATCTGCCGGCAGTATCTCGCCGACAAGCCCCGACCTCAGGTCCGTCTTAGGCTTTACGTATACCGGATTGATACCGCCGAGCCTCAGAGCACTGAAAGCTGAGTGGTGCGAATTGCGGCCGAGTATCAGCTTGCCGCCCACAGGGACAGTGCCCATGATGGCGGCCATGACGCCGGCGCTCGACCCGTTGACCAGAAGCTCGGAGTGCTTGACTCCATAGAGGTCAGCATAGTTGTCCATTACGGCCCGCAGCGTAGTCTCCGGACAGAACAGGGCATCGGCACCCGGTATCTCCGTGATGTCACATGTCACTATATTCCTGAGAAAGTCACCGTATCCTGTTTTCTCATATATGTCGCTGCGGCCCTTGTGGCCCGGCATGTGAAACGAGATCAGGCGGCTGCTGCCATCTGATCCCATGTCAGAGCCGCCGGCAGCATTGCCGCCGTCCGCTTTCTTCATATAGTCATTCAGGAAATCTATTATTGTCTTTTCCATAGGCTTTTTATTGCGTTTATCGGTCATTATCGGCGCCTTCTGGTACCTTGGCATATTCCGGCCATTATTGGCGCCTTTATCCAGTCGCCTGCTATTCTTCAATGTATTCCTCTACTACCGGCTCAACTGTGTCAGCTTTTTTGTCGGCAGCTTCTGCAACGCTTACAGCCGCCTCTGAATCGTCACCGAATTCTACAACTCCATCATCTGCGCTGCTGACTGCTGCTGCATCAGGAGCTGTCTCCTGAACACGCATCTTCAGACCGTGTGCCTCAAGAGTCTGGACTCTGTTCATGCCGAGCTCCCTGATCCTTCCGTTCCTGCATGCGAGATAGATGATGACCGCTCCGAGAAAACCATCAATGAAGAGTGCCGGCAGGCCTCCCTCGACACCGAAATCCCAGTCGTAGATGAGGTTCGTAATGCCGTTGGCCGCATCGAGATGGAATACCGAAGCCTCGGAAACCAGACCGCTGTTAGGCAGACCGAAGAGGTAGTTTTGCGTGAAGTTCCAGCCCGTATGGATGCCCATGGCGATCCAGATGTTGCCCGAGTACCAGCGCAGCAGCGAATAAGAGATGCCGGTTATCATGATCCCGACGATAGGGATCACTGAAACGCCCGGGTTGAATATGTGCAGGAGTCCGAACAGAACGCCGTTCACTGCAATTGCGACCCACAGAGGATAGCGCTCGTGCAGTCTCTCGTACATAAAACCCCTGCACCACATCTCTTCGGATGAACTCTGAATGCATACGCAGAAGAGCGAGAAGAGGAAGTACGGGATCTGCGATGCCGCGCAGTCAAAATACAGTTTGATGTCTCCGTGCAGCAGAGCACAGGCGATGCAGAAGAAGTTCGTGGGAAATCCGAGAAGGAGTCCCATCCCTAGCATCCTGAAGCTGTTGCGCCTGCGTCCGTAGAGGTCAGCGTACGCATCATCCTCAGTGAGGATGTTGCCGGCCGCATAGTCAGGGCCCCCACGCTTGATCGTGAATGACTTCCATATATACCTGTTCTTCACGAAGATCCAGCACAGGAAGAACAGTGTGAGGATATCCACTATTGTGGCGGCATACAGGCTCAGTGTGAAATACATCGCCGGGCTGACGCTTCCTCTGATAGACTCCATCAGTCCGTCCCATGCGATGTGCCCGAATGCTGAGATGAACATGTACCATCCGAGCGTAGCGACTATGATCCATATAAGATTAGGCCGAAGCCTGTCGATCAGTCTTGGTTTCTCCATATTTGTATCCATTCTTTATTGCTCCTTTATGTCAATTTGTCATTGAGTCTGCCTGCAGCAGCACCCCAAGTGACAGATCTTCCCGGCATTAGTCAGCCAGTCCCGGTCATTTCCCCTCACTTCATATAATAAGGAATTGGTGTCCGAATCGCAACCATGCGGGCTTCTGCCTGTTTCACATCCGGACTTGATTCTCATTGCGCATGAAACGGAAAACCTTCTCACCGCAGCATTCGGTATTTTGCCCGAAACGGGTGAGAGTGAATAAAATAACGTGATTGCACGCAAAAATAGACAGTGAAGAGCTTGTTCTTTTGTTCACAAATGTGTTTTTTGCCTGAAAATATTATATAATGGCTGAGTTATAAGGGCGTAGTACGTCTCGCTTTTTGCGCGCTTCTTGGGGGGAGGCGCGGCTGCATCCATCAATTCAGGCCCGGAGCGCAGGTTGTGCAGGGTGCTGAATGCGGATCAATTCAGATCAAGGGCACCGGGGAACAGGTGCAGAACTCTGACTGAAGCAGGGGAGAAGAGCAATGCCGTACTGACCCAAAAGTAAGATATTGGTGGTATACGAAAGGAGTTTCTAAAAGGGATGAGCCAAAGGAAACATTTACCGAGCATCCACGTACCGCATCACAAGAATACGGCTGCAGCAGAGACCGTAACGATGCCGGTACCGGACGAGGTTAGCATCAGCATGTCCCAGAACATTGGCGCTCCGTGTAAGCCTCTTGTTGAGAAAGGGGATTACGTCAAGGTAGGACAGAGGATCGGCGACGTCGAGGCCTTTGTAAGCGCACCTATCTTCTCGAGTGTCAGCGGGACTGTCAAAGCTATCGAGCAGGTCCGTGGTTCGATGGGTGGATTCGAGACACACATCGTGATCGAGACGGACAAGAAGCAGGAGATCAGCGAAGAGGTCAAAGTTCCTGAGATCAACAGCTTTGAGGATTTCATCAAGGCTGCAAGAGACAGCGGAATGGTAGGTCTCGGCGGTGCGTCATTCCCGACTCACGTCAAGCTGAATCCTAAGAACCTTGATGAGTGTAAGTATCTGGTAGTAAACGCTGCTGAGTGCGAGCCATTCATCACAACCGACAACAGAGAGATGGTAGAGAACGGCCAGGACGTACTCGACGGCATGAAGATGATCATGCAGTGGCTGAACCTCGAGAGAGGATACATCGGCATCGAGACCAACAAGCCGGACGCTATCGCAAACATGAAGAAGCTGATCGAGCAGAACGAGATCAAGGACATGGAAGTAGTTCCACTGCCATCCAGCTATCCTAAGGGAGCTGAGCGTGTTCTCGTTTACGAAGTCACAGGCCAGACAATGAACGCAGGCGTTCTCCCTGCACAGCTGGGTGTCATCCTCGACAACGTTTCGACCATCGGTGTTATGGCTGAGTACATCAAGACCGGTATGCCGATCGTAAGAAGAAGAGTCACAGTTGACGGAGACGCAGTTGCTGAGCCTAAGAACGTATTCGTTCCGATCGGAACAAGGATCGCTGACGTAGTAGAGTTCTGCGGCGGCTACAAGAAAGAGCCTCGCAAGATCATCATGGGCGGACCTATGATGGGAAGAGCTACCAAGTCGGACGAGTCCCCGACAATGAAGAATACATCCGCTATCCTGTGCTTCAGCCAGGATATGGCAGAGGTCAAGGAAGAGACAGCCTGCCTCAACTGCCAGCGCTGCCACACAGCATGTCCGTTCGGACTCATGCCAAGCATTTTCGCAGATGCTTATGCTGACAAGGATGTAGACAAACTCAACAGATTCAACGTAATGCAGTGCATGGAATGCGGAAGCTGCTCATACACATGCCCGGCAAGACGACCGCTTGCTCTCACGAACAAGCTTGCAAAATTCATGGTAAAGGAGGCATCGAAGTAATATGGCTAATAAGTTTCATACGAATTTGATAGTATCCTCCGCACCACATATCGTAACGGAATCGGATACTACCAGACTCATGGGCACAGTCATTCTCGCACTGGCTCCTGCATGGGTCGCAAGTATCTATATCTTCGGATTCAGAGCACTGCTCCTGTCCATCGTCTGCGTTGCAGCAAGCGTACTCTTCGAGTTCTGCTACAACAAGATCATGCACAAGACACAGACCATCGGCGACCTCTCGGCTGCACTGACAGGTCTTCTGATAGCCTTCAACGTTCCTTCGACCTTCCCTCTGTGGCAGGCGATCATCGGATGCGCTTTCGCGATCATCGTAGTAAAGCAGCTCTTCGGTGGTATCGGAAGGAACTTCAGTAACCCTGCTATTACAGCAAGAATCTTCCTGTTCATCTCGTTCGCAGGCAACATGTCCACATGGCCTGTAACAAGACTTGATGCAACAGACGCTGTAACAGGACCTACACCGCTCGCGATCCTCGCAGAGGGTAGCACCGATCAGCTTCCGAGCCTCGGTCAGCTCTTCCTCGGATTCCACGGCGGTTCAACCGGAGAAGTATGCGCACTCGCTCTGATCATCGGCGGTGTTTATCTGATCATCCGCAAGGTCATCAGCCCGATCATCCCATGCGCATTCATCGGAACAGTATTCGTCTTTGCTCTTATCGCAACAGGCAGCCTCCACATGGCTCTGTTCCACGTACTTGCAGGCGGCGTGCTCCTCGGAGCATTCTTCATGGCAACTGACTACGTCACATCGCCAAAGCTGCCTCTCGGACAGCTGATCTTCGGTATCGGCTGCGGTATCATCACAATGAGCATCAGACTGTTCGGATCATATCCGGAAGGCGTATCCTTCTCGATCCTGCTGATGAACATCTGCACACCGCTGCTGAACAACCTGTCCTACAAGTTCTACCTGAAGGAGGGAGGTGCTAAGAATGGAAAATAAGAACAGCACATTCAAGGAATTCATCTCGCCTATTCTGGTACTCGTAGTAATCTGCTTCGTAGTAACATTTGCTCTTGCATATGTATACGGCATCACGAAGCCAATCATCGATGAGAACACAGCCAAGGCAGCAAGCGAAGCAAGACTGGAGCTGCTCCCTGACGCTGACAACTTCACTGACAGCGGCGCTGATCTCGTTGAGTATGAGCCGGGCAAGGTTTATGCTGTTGATGCTTACACAGCTGACAACGGCGCAGGCATGGTAGTTACAGTCAAGTCCAACTCCTACGGCGGTCTTCTGACAGCTATGGTAGGTATCGACAAGGACGGAGCTATCACAGGCGTCAAGGTAACTGAGCATGCCGACACCCCGGGTGTAGGAACCAAGGCACAGGTCCCTGGTCACCTCGACCAGTACAAGGGCCACACAGAGCTCGGAAGTGATACCATCAAGGCACATGCTGACGACATCGTCGAGGTAACAGGTGCTTCCGTATCCTCCGGAGCTATCCACAAAGCTGTTTACTGCGCACTTGAACAGTACAAGGCTATGGGAGGTGTAAAGTAATGGAAAAGAAAAGCAAACTCGCGATTCTGACTAACGGAATCATCAAGGAGAACCCGACACTGGTACTTCTCCTCGGAACATGCCCGTTCCTTGCTACATCTTCATCACTGATCAATGCGCTCGGAATGGGACTTTCAGCTACAGC
>CAMIWY010000013.1 GCA_946402595.1 uncultured Clostridia bacterium | reverse complement strand
GGCTCGAACCAGCACCGCCAGGAACTTCAATCCTGCGCTCTACCATTGGAGCTACTTTACCATATTGGAGAGCACGGCTGGATTCGAACCGGCGAACAACGGGGTTGCAACCCGCCTCCTTAGACCACTGGGACACGTGCTCATAACTGGGAGGATCGACAGGACTTGAACCTGCATTGACCGGAGCCACAATCCGGTGCTTTACCATTAAGCTACGACCCACATAACATTGGTGATCTCCGCGGGACTTGAACCCTGCATTTCCAGAGTGAGAGTCTGGCGTCCTGCCCTTTAGACGAGGAGACCTTATTGGTACGCACTCGCAGATTCGAACTGCGGACCGCCCGCGTATCAGACGGGTACTCTGAACCACTGAGTTAAGTGCGTATGGCACCCTGAGAAAGATTCGAACTCTCATCTGCGGTTTTGGAGACCGTTGTTCTGCCATTGAACTATCAGGATAATATTGGCGGTCCGTACGGGAATCGAACCCGTTGCTCCCGGCTGACAACCGGGTATAGTAGCCGTTATACTAACGGACCATATTGGCAGCCCCTGCAGGACTCGAACCTGCACTGCCGGAGTCAAAGTCCGATGTCCTGCCGTTAGACGAAAGGGCTATCTGGCAGCCCCTGCAAGAATCGAACTCACACCTCCGGAATCAGGATCCGGCATCCTTCCAGTTAGACGAAAGGGCTTTAATGGTGATCTCTGCGAGAATTGAACTCAGCATTACAGGGATGAAAACCCTGTGTCCTACCTTTAGACGAAGAGACCATATTGGCGGTCTCTGCAGGAATCGAACCTGCAACCGTCGCCTTAACAGGGCGCCGCTCTGCCTGTTGAGCTAAGAGACCGTATGAAATATTTTTATTTGTGGATACATTTTTGAATCGCCCTGCTCTTCAGAGTCATCGCCTTCAATGGCAATGATCTCATCGATGGTAGTCCTAAGGATCAAAGCAAGGATGATAAGGTTATCGACAGTAGGAAGGCTGGTTCCGTTCTGCCAGTTATAGATGGCCTGCGGGCTTCTGAACCCGAACATAACCTGCAGCTCCCTGACGGAGATTCCTGCTTCTTTTCTCATCTTCTGGATATTCTGTCCTGTTTTCTTAAGATCGATAGTCGGCAGCTTTTTGTTGCCTGTTGCTTCCAAATTCATGTTTTCCTCCCGTATAAAAAAACCGCTTATCCCGTATATGAGACAAGCGGATATGAAGTCGTTATCTAACTGGTCCGGCTTTAATCTGGCTGCCGCACCTCTCTATCTACTGTCTCATATTTGCACACAAAACCATTCTCCTTATCTATGATGTGGAGATCTTGTTCGCATATAAAGTTCTGTACGCAAATGAGTCTGTAAGTCATCTATATAATTTCCTTTCTGGCCTTTCGGTCTTATTTACATGTAGACTATAGCACATGTAAAACGGCATGTAAATTCAACCTGTAGTTTAATTTCCAAAGATCAGACTATCGATCCTTCAGTTATCTCATTCTGATCCTCGTCTCTTGCAACAGGCCACATGATCCTGACATCGACTCCATCCAGGAGCACTTTCCTCATTCCGTCTTCCGCTCTTGCAAACTTAAAATACTGCGAGTAATACTTGAAATGGCAGATCTCAAAGTAATCTTTCTCGCGGAATTCTTCCGGATACTGCCGGGCCACAGCGTTTCTGCGCTGTGGCACATAGTCTCTTCCGGCATGCAGGTGAGTCTCTCCGTTTCTGAGAACAAACTCAAGTCTGTATGGATCAGCATCTCCATTCTCATCATATCCGCCTATCGTGATACGCTCTATTGCAGCTTCAAACAGGTCAGGATCAAAGTATGTGAGGCTCTTGCCTTTTTTAAGTTTCTCTTCAAGCGCTTCCAAGCTTTTCTGCCTGTCCTTGGCTCTCTTGTCTATCACTTCAAAATGAGCTATACGGTTACGGATATTAGCTATCTGGTTATCTATTCCGGAGACCTTCTTATCGAACACATCATTAGTTATGGTATCTGTTATAAGTAGATCGACAAGCTTCTGCCTCTTGTCAGTCTGCTTTTTGAGTTTCTTTCTCAGCTCAGCAAGATGCTCCGAATAATCTGAGGTGTTGACCAGATCGAAGGTTGCTCTGAATGATTTACGGATAAGTTCGATGTTCTCCTCCGACTGGCAAAGTTTCTTGAAACTCTCAACGAAAGCTCCTTCAAGGATCTCCTCCCTTATTACCTTGCAGTGTGGGCATGTCTTCTTTCCGTATTTCTGATAGTTGCTGCAGGCCCAGATATATTTTCTGTACCGCTCGGTATTGCCATGGATAGTCTTTCTTGTATATGAACTCCCGCAGTAACCGCACTTCGCTATACCACTGAATGGATATCTTCTTCCTTCAAAAAGGCTGCCTACTTCCGCCTTGTGCTTTTCCGCTCTCTTCTTTCGTATCTCCTGTACCTCGTCGAACAGTTCTCTGCTTATGATAGGCTCATGGTGATTCTCAACATAATATCTGTCCTGCTCGCCCTGGTTCTTGACCCGCTTTTTGGATATTGGATCGATGGTATATGTGGAGCCCATCACAAGATCCCCTTTATATTTTACATTTTCGAGTATCCCGAGGATGTGCTCAGGCTTCCAGTCTGATTCGCCATTCTTCTTGAGAGCGCCCTTCTTCTGAAGTTCTCTGGCGATCACGTTGCCACCCGCACCTTCTTCGTATCTGCTGAAGATATATCTGACGATAGCAGCCTCACGCTTGTTCACACTTATGCTCTTCGTAGCAGGATCATAGTCATAGCCAAGGCATCCGTTGAATCCGACGAGTTCTCCTCTCTGCATCTTCATCTGAAGACCTTTCTTGACATTTGCAGAGATGTTTTCTACTTCCTGCTGCGCAACTGAGCTGAGTACAGTGAGGAGCAGTTCCCCATCCATAGTCATCGTGTTGATATTCTCATCCTCGAAGAATACAGCTACATTCTTCTCCTTAAGCTGGCGCACATACTTGAGAGTATCAACTGTGTTCCTGGCAAATCTGGATATGGATTTGGTGATCACCATATCTATCTTGCCGGATGCAGCGTCAGCAATCATGTTCCTGAATCCTTCCCTCTTATCTATCTTGGTACCTGTGATCGCTGCGTCGGAATAGATATCTACCAGCTGCCACTTTGGGTTCTTGGATATCATCTCTGTATAGTATTTCACCTGAGAACGGTAGCTGTTCATCTGGTCCTCGGTATCGGTACTTACTCTGCAGTAAGCAGCGACTCGTATCACATCGACATTCTGTCCTTTGCGGACGATCCTGTCCCGGTCTGCCTTTATCACTCTTACTTCAGCCATTTCTGTTTCCTCCTATATGTCCGGATCTTCTCTGTATTTGTCCCGTATCTTCTGTTGTAGATACAGGTATTCCTCGTTGTCTGTAATCAAACCCTCTTCCCTGATCATTGACAAACATGCAAGCTGCATGCAGTACATCATTGACTTTTCGTAGTCTTTGCTTCTCACTACGGCATTTCTGTTCTTTACAGCCATATCAGGATCCTCGCTTTCAGAGTTTTTATATATCCTCCGATCAGACCGAGCGGAAGCCCTGTCTCTCTCTGGATGTCGATGATGTTCTTCTTATCGAAGAAGAATTTGCATATGATCTCCTCTTCTCTGGGAGTCATATCTCTGATTGCATCCTCCATGTCCCTGTGATGGACCCTGGTTATCCATTCGTTGTCATCATCTTTGCCGTAGCTGACTCCCATCCCGATCCTCTGGAGGATCGCATCCATTACAGGAGCCATATCGTCGTTCTCGTCGTATATATATCCTGTCATTTCGATCATCGTTATCACCATGAACCTTTCTGTCATTTTGAAGCGCACCTTGCTGCAGCACTGCGCCTCACTTCTTCCTCGAGTCTCTTCTGCTTTTTCCATTCCTCAAAGGCCTTCATTTTTTCTTTATTGCAGGCTTCTTTCACTTCTTTGTCCTCCGCCGAAGCTCTGAGATCGAGGATAGTTTTAAGACCTCTGTCGACACGGTTCATAGTAGCCAGATCCAGCTGACCTCTCTTTGCCAGGATCCTGCTCTTATCGACGGTCCTGATCTGTTCAGCCAGGACCATCGATTTCTTTTCCAGTCCTAGAACACCGGGCAGATTAATATGATATTTGTTCCCTCGTTTGTCTAGCTGACTGGTAATGAACAGGATTATGACTTCAGGTGAGTAGTCATTGAACCTATCGGAGCTCACGATCAGGACCGGGCGGCAGCCTTGCTGCTCCGAGCCAGTAACCTCAAGCTCTCCGATGTCATATATCTCACTTCTGCGGAATACTCTTTCTTTCGAATCAAATCGTTCCATATATCCTCCAGATTCTTCTGTGGTCTCGAACACACAGCTTCCCTGCGGAGGTATCTGCAGATCGATATGTAATAAAAAGCGGTACCTCAGAAGGCGCACTGCCCCCTGCCGGCACCGCTTTGTTATCTTTTATCTATCCGCATTTGTCCACCACGCCCCCGGATCAGGGAATAAGACAGGCGTGTGCCGGCGAAGCACACTCACGGGGTCACTAACCCCACCGACGATCTATCGATTTCCCCTCTTTGCCTGGGACGCTATTAACGCACGGACTGAGACTGGGGAAGCGTACCATTATACCCATCCGGTGTCATCGCGCTCGGCGAGGTGCCCCTCGCTTGATCCTTCAGATGTTGTCGCTCGCCTTGCGGGTCATGGCGCATCACTGGACGGCGCTCTCCTTTTACAGAGCCGGATTAAGAATGTACTAATGCTGATTGTCATATCAGCAACTGTCCTACTGTGTATTCAGTTTCCAATGTTCGTTACACCGGAACCGTCACTGTTGCTTTTTTACCTGTCTTAGCAGTCTTGTGTGACCTCTGTTCTCTTGGTGTGATCGTATTATAGGAAATATATTTTCCGCTGTGGTACATCTGAGATGTACCGGCAAAACGTTGAAATTTCAGCACTTTGCGAATCACGCATATCATGAAATGTTGATTTTTCGTTCCAAAAAGTACATCTCAGTTGTACTGCCGTTAAAAACTTTTTTGTCTGCAACCGAGAGGCGTGATCCCTTTGTCGATGAGGACCTCATTTATGTCCTCTAACGAATAGGCTCCACACGAACTTATAATCGAGAAATATGCTGCGTCCTGTGCGGAAGTCATTCTGAGCCGGATGCCCGCTTTGTCCACCAGAGCAAAAGCATCATGTGGTGACAGCTTCAGTACTACCGCGATTGCAACGACCATCTGCTTGGATGCCTGAAACTCATCATCCTGCAGCACTTTGTAGATCGTCCGCCTGTCAACGTTAAGCAGAGCTGCAAGATCCTTTGGATACATATTCTTTTCCTGCAGAATTGCTTCGAGAGTTCTGCTGAACGCAGCTGGATAGCTCTGCTGTCTGAATGCTGCAGGTGCAGCGTTCCTGATCATCAGATTTAAAGCCGGGTTGAGTTTCTGATCAGTAGCCATTTTTGTCTCCTTTCTTCATCTGAAGCGGAGACATGCCGGGTGCATAAAAATCGGGTATGACAAGCCACATGAAACTCGCGCTTCATATTCGTGGCCGGTCATACCCAATTGCCGGCTTCTTATTCAGTTGCTCCTATGCTGCATTGGGTAGTGCTCCGGTAGCTGCAAACACAGAAGAGGCAGTTTAGTGTCATGCCCGGGACCGATTTATAAAAAACAAAAAGCCGAAGTTGCTTGACCTTGCTTGGGTTTTGAGTGGTCAATTAAGCAACTCCGGCAATTTAGTACCTCGTTATGATTAACGGGTCAGGGCTCGGTAGCGGTCATTAAGTTGTAGCAATGCCCGGCTCCGGGCAACGAATGATCAGCTGACCTGATCGTCTGATGCGGCATCTTCTACCGCTTGTATGAGGTCATCGAAATCTATCTGCATGGTATTCCGTCCGACCTTGGTCTCAAGGAGGATGCGGCCCTTCTCTGTATCTATCAGGGCATCGCACACTCTCTCACTGTCTCTGTTACGTATAGGCTTTCTTTTCATTATGCTGGTTCTCCCTTCTTTATATGCACTCATCCGCGGTCACCGGCCGTGCAAATCCATTCTCCGGTCAAGGGAAAAGGACCGGTATCCTATCTGCCATTACCGCATGCTGCAGAATCATGTTTGTCTAAAAGTGTGTTGTCTTAGTTCTACGCAACTTTGCGTGAAACGCTGCCTTTATATATGCAGCCCGTTTCAGAGCTGCATATCGTTAAGCATTTTCACAGAATTATCAGTATGTCTCTCCCGTATTCAAGCCTGTCCTGCAGCAGTCCCAGTCGTTGCAACCTTATCTTCACTGCTGATCTGGATACCCCGCATGTATCTGCAAGGTTTCCGATCAGCTGGTCAAGCGCAGGCTTTTTATTTCTGTCGTATTTGTGTCCGGTGACGAAGACTCCGTCAGGGAATCCCATACACCTGATCATGCGTGTGGCGCACGGCACTAATGTATCTGCAGGCAGAGCTACAGCTGCTGCGAAGACATCCGCGTGATGCTCCCTGAAATCCTTCTGGCTCTCGAGCCTTTTCCTGCTTTGTCCGGACTTCTTTCTGCTGCAGAATTCCGGCGGGCAGTTCCTCCTCATGCCATCCTCGAATACTTCTCTGTGCATACAGAAGTGTCCGCCTTCATGCAGGACCGTGAAGTTGGCCAAAGTCTCCTTTCCCGGGGCCATGACTGAGTTGTCTATGATGATCGTGTTCGGCGGAACTGTTATGTACCTGATGCACATATGCTCTCTGTCGAACACCTTCACTCTGGTCTCGGCAAAGCATGTCATTCCGAGTATCGGCTGTTCACCTTCCTCATAGTAGATATCCTGGTATTCTATTCTGGCACCAAGATAACTTTCTACAAAATGAAATGCATTTATCGCTGTCGGGATCCCGTCCAGAAGCGAGGGCCTGTAGTCCTCAAGGAGCGCCCGTGCATATTCCTCGATGCCACGGTCAGATATGACAGGTGTCATATCATAACTGCACTTATCGCATCTAAACCGGATCATGGCTCTGCCTCTTTCGCTCGAGCTCTCTGATGAATCTCTTCCAGTCCTCCTCTGCTCCGATACCGGACTTGGACATCCTGAGAGCGGTCCTCGCCATATCTCCGATATTACTGTTCATAATGTAGTCGGAGATATCGTCGGATACTCTGTCCCGTTCTCTTGCGGCAAGGTCGTACATGAGAGTCTCGTCCTCGGGTGCAAGATGCAGATAGCTGCAGAACAACTTTATCTTGTCTGAGTCGAATGGACTCCGGCGCCCCTGCTCTATATCGCTGAGAAGTGACAGGGAGATCCCGAGCGCAGCTGACATCTCACGGAGAGTGATCTCGCGTCTGTCTGCCATACGCTTCTCTCTTATGAATTCTCCGAATCTCATTCTTTCTGTACTCATGATTCCTCCTATGCCGGATGGCTGAAGCTGCCGTACTGACCGGTATCTATCTCCATCTCCCAGCGGACCTCCTGCTGAATGTATCTCAGCCTGTAACTGATCATCTGACCATTACAACTTCTGGATCCACAGCTGTATTCGATCTGGACCTTTCCATCCTTACGGACCCACTCAGAGTTGTAGATCCGGTCGACATTGACGGATTTCCAGCGTCCGGTGTCATATATTTTGAATCTGAGAGGCTTGGGGATGCTTACAGCCTTGTCAAATATTACTATCACATCTATTGATTGCGTCATTGCCTGCCTCCGTATGGGCCGGTTGACAGCTGCATCCCGGTTTCTGTCTCTCCGGTCTTCTTTCTTGATGCAATGTCATTTTACAAAAACGAACACGCGTTCGTCAATATATCTCAGAACAAATTTTCGCAAATCAAAAGCGAGGGTAGTTTTTCGCCCTCGCAATTGTCCGTTTTTCCACTCTTTTTGATTGCCTGTTCAGCCTCTAGCGGTTCCCGAACAGATCGCCACAATATCTTGTTTTTCCACCTCACTCACCGGCCTAAGGCGGTATCGTTTTTTATGGCTTTATTATTCTATCTGAAATATCGGGTTGAGGTTCATTGTATTCCTGCCATGCGCGCTGAGCTTCTTCCGCCATGGCTCAATCCATCTCGCTCTGGGTGCCATTTTATATGTCATATCAAGGCTAATTTCTAAATATGACCTATGTCAGATGAGAATTCTGACGTCTCGCAAGCTCTCAGCGGCTTAATTCATAGGTCATTTTCATTAACATCCCTTTGTATGCCCTATACATCACTCGTATTTCTCTCGAAATGTCTTCCTGTATTTTGCAGGTGAGAGCCCTTTGTGTTTCTTAAAGAGTCTGCTGAAGTAGAATGCGTTCTCGTAGCCTACCATGGATGCGATGCTGGAAATGTTGTAATCGGTGGTCTCAAGGAGCACCTGGGCGTTGCGAATCCTGATGGAGAGGATGTAGTTCATTGGAGTAGTGCCGACTGCGGCCTTGAAGCTCTTGTTGAACCAGCTGGTGCTCACGTGGCGTGACTTTGCATATTCTTCGATGACGATCTCCTCGTTGTAGTGCTCGGTGAAGTATTCGCAGGCAATATCGATCTCGTGGCTGGCAAAACCCGAGAACCGCGGGCGGTTCTCTTCCATTCGGCGGTGCATAGTCATGAGAAGTTCGCGGAAGAGGTATGTCAGCATCTCTTCGTAGCCCCATCTGCAGGCAACAAGCTCGTCTCTCATCCTGCGGAAATAGTCCTCGTACTCCCGGGACAGGCCTGTGCACAGGATATTGCTGTCCAGGGAAATGCCGTAAGCCTGCAGTATATTCCTGACTTCGCGTCCGGTAAAATGCACGAACCATGCCTGTGTGCGGTCTTCGCCGAGGTAATAGTAATGCTGCTCTTCGCGAGGCTGGAAGAGGACCATGTTGCCGGCAGGGACGATGACGTCCTTGTTGTCGATTACAAAATGGCCCTTGCCTGCGGCGATGTATATAAGCTGCCAGTCGACACGACCCCTTGGACGCCAGGTCGGAAGCTTGGGCCAGCTGTGGAGCTGGTAGGTTCCGGCACTGAGGATCCTCAGCGGCAGAGTTTTCTCCTTGAAAGGTGTTCTGGAATTATGCAGATAACCTGAATTTACATACATTTCTGTTGTCCCTCTTTAATGTATTTAAATGTAGACTGTTAGGTTAGTCTACTGACTCTCCAGTGCAGATTATTGAGCTCTTCTATAGACTTTATCCTATAGATTCTTCAACTGTTAAACAGACTCTTTCTTATATATTCCTAAACTATTCTATCGGCCCTTCTGACGTCTGGCAATGGCCGCAGCCCCGAAAACAAGCCCTGTGCAGGTTTTAAACTGTTTTGTGCATATGATTTGAAATCAGCCGTTTCCTATAATGATTTTGAAGTTCAGAAAATGCGAATCAGAGTGAGCGCAGGTGCTCAGCTATATCAGATTGTTAATTTTAACTGATCACTGACACGAGTTTATTATTGCCCGGGAGGTAAATTATGATCGTTCCGAGACATTATGAGAATATGAACATCCTTCACGAAAACACTGAGCCTGACAGGTGCTACTACATCCCGGATGCCGGGCGAAATGACCAGCTTGTCAGCCTCAGAGAATCATCACAGAGGCTTCAGATGCTCAGCGGCTGTGAATGGAACTTTGCCTACTATGAGAGCATCTATGATCTTACAGAAGAATTCTTCCTGCCTTCATATACTGCCGGAGACTGGTGGACCAGGGAATACGTCCCGTTCTCATGGCAGATGCGAGGCTATGATTCTAACCAGTACACCAACATCAGATACCCGTTCCCGTTTGATCCGCCGTATGTGCCTCAGGACAATCCATGCGGAGCCTACAGGCACCACTTCGAATGGCACAGGAACCATAAGGCAGGCAATACCTATCTTAATTTCGAGGGTGTCGATTCCTGCTTCTATGTGTGGCTGAACGGCAGGTACGTTGGCTACAGTCAGGTGTCCCATCACATATCCGAATTCGACGTCACTCCGTACCTCATAGATGGGGACAATCTGCTTGCAGTGCTTGTCCTCAAATGGTGTGACGGAAGTTATCTCGAAGATCAGGACAAATTCCGCATGTCCGGTATCTTCCGCGACGTATATCTCCTGAGCAGACCGGCCGCGGGCATACGCGATTACAGTATTACAACTGATCTCCTGCTGCAGAAAGGCCACAATATCGAAAGGTCGGGAGGCGCTGAGGCGCTGCAGTTCAGCGCCGCGGATGTGAAGCTCAGTTTTACCTTCGCCGGCAATCACCCGGTGCCGGTCAAGGTCACTTTGGTGCATGAGGATGAGGATGGAAGCGAGCATATAGATGCAGCAGCAGAGCTGCCCGGCGGCACGGACAGCGGCACGGAGCTGACTCTGAGGGTCAGGGACCCGATCCTGTGGAATGCTGAGAATCCATTCCTATACAAGCTCATAATGGAGACCCCTAACGAGGTCATCAACGAGAGAGTCGGCCTGAGAGAGGTCAGCATCAGGGACAACCGTGTCCTCCTGAACGGCCGGCCTGTAAGATTCAACGGCATGAACAGGCATGAGTCCGACCCGGTGACCGGAGCCGTTATGGATTACGAGAGAGTCCTGACGGACCTAGTTCTGATCAGGGAGCACAATTTCAACGCAGTGCGCGCGAGCCACTACCCGAATGTTCCGTATTTCTATCAGCTTTGCGACAGCATCGGCCTGTACGTAATCGACGAGGCAGACAATGAGAGCCACGGGACCGAGGAGCTTTACTTCAACGAGGATGACTACAACAGGCGGATGCAGGCGGCGCATGTGAGGATCGCGGACAATCCGGATTTCATCGAGCCGACTCTGGACCGCGTGCGGAGCATGGTGGTGCAGAACAGGAACCGCCCGTGCGTCCTGATGTGGTCTATGGGCAACGAGTGCGGATACGGATGCACGTTCGAGAAGGCTCTCGAGTGGACTAAGAAGACCGATCCGACCCGCCTCACTACTTATGAGAGCGCGTACTATCTGCCGCAGGACAGAGAGTATGACCTCAGCAATATCGACATCGTCGGCAGGATGTATCCTTCATTTGAGGATATCAGTGGATACCTTGGAAATGAACCCAAAGCGCCTCTACTCCTTGTAGAGTACTGTCACTCGATGGGAAACGGCCCGGGAGATATTGAGGATTACCGCGAACTGATGGAAGCGAACCCTGAGATCTGTGGAGGCTTCATCTGGGAATTCTGTGACCACGCTGTGTATGCCGGTACGACGGCGGAGGGCAAAAGCATATATCTGTACGGCGGAGACAGCGGGGAGCTGCAGCACGACAGTAATTTCTGCCTCGACGGTATGGTGTATCCGGACAGAAAACCTCACACAGGTCTCCTGGAATACAAGAATGTGTACAGGCCGCTTCGGAGCACCTATGACACGAAATCCGGGAAGCTGACTATCAGCAATCACATGGACTTTACGGACCCGAAGGATATAATAAGCGTTTCGTATGCTCTGACTCATGACGGAGCCAGGATCGCGGAGGGTGCTTTGGAAGTGCCTTCAATCATGCCGGGCAAAAGCTGCAGTATAGATCTGCCGCTTACGATCCCGCCTGCAGGGAGGTGTTTCCTCGTAATATCCTACGCTCTGAGAGAAGCTCACGGTGCTCTCAGAGCCGGGCATGATCTGGGGTTCGATGAGATAAGAATTGAGACGGAAGACCCGAGGCACGCTAAGGCTCTGATGGTCAGGGGCCGGATCCTGGCAGACGGGCCTCTTGCATATATGGAGTCAGATACATCGCTTGAGGTATGCAGCGACGGTTTCTCTTACATATTCGATAAGCGTACCGGAATGCCGGTATCGATGATCTGCGGG
>CAMIWY010000012.1 GCA_946402595.1 uncultured Clostridia bacterium | reverse complement strand
TAATGTATTAATTCGCAACCGCTATTATACGTTATAAGAATCAGTAAAACAACCCTTTTTACCAATTCTTTCTGTCCTTATATCGCTACTAGTCTATCATTACACATCTTTTTTGCCATACTCTGTATGCGCTAAACGCCCTACCGCTCTTTCGTGCATCTTTTTTACCATACTCTGTATGCACAAAGCGCCTTGCAGCTCTCTCACGCATTGTTTTCCCAATACCCTGCCCAAAATGAAAAAGGCCCCTCTGTTGCAACACAGAGAGGCCTGTAAATCATTGTCGGTAACGCCGTATGATCCGAAGGAAACCTTATTTGCCGTACTTCTCAATCAGTCTCTTGAATCCAGGCATCGAGTTCTTGATCATCTCGTTGGATACGCAGTAGGAAAGTCTGAGGTATCCAGGGCACTGGAATCCTGAACCAGGTACGATCAGGATGTTCTCTTCGAGCTTAGCTGCCTCGGAGAATGCAAAGTCATCTCCGTTAGGTGCCTTCATGAACAGATAGAAAGCACCGTCAGGCTTAGCGCACTCATAGCCCATCTCAGTCAGACCGTTGTAAAGGTCGTTTCTGTTCTCGTCATAAGCTACAAGGTCAGGCATGCAGCCTACGCACTCCTGTACGACTCTCTGGATAAGTGTCGGAGGGCAGACCGAGCCGATCTCTCTTGCAGCACCGGCAACAGCAGCGTAAACAGCCTTGCCGTCTTCGCACTTTGCAGGTACATATACATAACCGATACGCTCACCAGGCAGAGACAGGCTCTTGGACCAGGAGTAGCATACGATAGTGTTGTCATATACTTCAGGGATGAAGGTAACCTTGGCATCTCCGTAAACGAGTTCTCTGTATGGCTCGTCTGCGACGATGTAGATAGGATGTCCGTACTCAGCTTCCTTTTCTTTGAGGAAAGCGCCGATCTTCTCCAGAGTCTCCTTGGTGTAAACGACTCCGGACGGGTTGTTAGGCGAGTTGATTACTACAGCGACGGAATTCTCATCTACTGTTGCTTCGAGTGCCTCGAGGTTGATCTGGAAATCAGGAACGTCGGCAGCTACTACTTTGACCTTGCCGCCGCCTGCTGTGAAGAATACATTGTATTCCGGAAAGTATGGAGCAATGCAGACAAAATTGTCTTCAGGCTTGCATGTAAGAGCGCAGGCTACAGATACGAGTGCAGGTGCACATCCGCATGTCATGAAAATCTCACTTGCCTGTGCGTTAGTGTTGAATCTCTCTCTGAGATTTGCTGCGATAGCTTCTCTTGTGCTCTCAAATCCAGGAGCCATTGAGTAGCCGTGCAGAAGGATGGAACTCTCTTCATCAACGAGCTTCTTGATTGTCTCGTTTACTTTTACAGGAGCAGGTATACTCGGGTTCCCAAGGGAGTAGTCATAGACCTTGTCCTTGCCGATTTTCTTGGCCTGCTCCAGTCCGTAGGCGAACAGCTCACGGATGATGCTTGGCGCTGTGCCATAGCCGTAATACTTCTCATTTACCATAACGTTGTCTCCTTTTGAAAAAGTTATTCGCAAATGCGTCTGCAGCCCGTGCGTATGGTCCCCACTGCTGCAGCATGAATATGCCGGCTTGCATGAAAAAATATAAGTGTAGTTAGTAGTTAGGCGTCATTCAGCATCGTCAGCATGATGCATTCGAAGCAAGTCAGCATGAATGTCCCCATACACCTGATAAAATTATAACACTTTTCATTCTTTGCTTATGTATTTATTTAGTGAAAAATGTTTTTCGGTCATTCACCGAATCCGATCACCGCAGTTACCGGGCAATGGTCGCTTCCCATGACATCAGTAAGTATCTCAGCCTCCTGAAGTCTGTCCCTGAGCCTGTCGGAAATGATGAAATAGTCGATCCTCCATCCGGCGTTTTTCTCTCTTGCACGGAATCTGTATGACCACCAGGAATATGTCACCTGTTCAGGATACAGATAGCGGAAAGTGTCAGTGAATCCAGCACCGAGAAGCTCAGTCATCTTGCCGCGTTCCTCATCAGAGAATCCTGCGTTGCCTCTGTTGGTCTTAGGATTCTTGAGGTCGATCTCGTTGTGAGCGACATTGAGGTCGCCGCAGTAAACGACAGGTTTGACCTGATCCAGTTCCTGCAGATAGGCCCTCATAGCATCCTCGAACTCGCAGCGGTAACCGATCCTTGCCAGCCCATCCTTGGCGTTGGGCACATAGCAGGTTATAAGGTAAAACTCCGGATACTCGAGAGTAATGACGCGGCCCTCATCGTCATGCTCACCGTGTATGCCGTATGCGACAGACAGCGGCTCACCGAGAGTTTTGCGTGCGAATATGGCCGTGCCCGAGTACCCCTTCTTCTCAGCATAATTGTAGAATTCATAATAATCTTCAGGATGAAAGTCCGCCTGACCCTCCTGCATCTTGGTTTCCTGCAGGCAGAAGAAATCCGCGTCGATCTCAGCAAATGCGTCCTCAAATCCCTTGTTCAGCACGGCACGGAAGCCGTTTACGTTCCAGCTTGCAAACTTCATTGTATCTCCTTACTGTCCTGTTCTCAGAAAAGACAGGCGGCCATTAAGGCCGCCGGCTGTTATTCTATTTTGAAAGGATACATTATCCAGTCTTTGTACTTTCCTATACCTCTTATTATGACATATCCGGTGCCCGGCTGGGTGTTTTTAACTATAGAGTAAACATAGTCGCGGCCTTTTTTCATTCCTTTGCCTTCATATGTCATGTCGAACTTAGGCACTGCACGGAAGTTGCGCAGCCTTGTCACACTTCTCTTGAAGGAGATCCTGCAGTCCCTGACAGATATGGCGCGCTTGCTGTGCTTGGCCCTTGTCTCGTATACCTTCTCCGGCTGCATATACCAGAAATTCTTGTCAACACTGCCTTCTATTCCTCCGGCTTTGCCATTATCCGAACACTGCCAGAACCAGTAGTCCGCATCCAGATTGGCTACGCTGTCGTATCTGGCCAGCCAGATGGTTGCCATGTCATCAAGGATATCCGCCTGCATGTAATTGGTCAGCATACTGTTATTGGCGTATACCGCTGACTCGTATCCGGCAGCCTCCACAGTGTTTGTGAATCCGAGCACTATATCATGATAAAGGGATGCGGCATACAGCTCTCCGGCCTGGATCTTCTTGTCCAGTCTTCCTCCCTCATATATCTCATAGTCTATAACGACCGGCATGGTTATATCGTAATCCTTGATAAGATCAAGAACATATTCAGCTTCTTCTTTGCCCTCTCCCGGAGTCAGTGCCTGGGAGTAGAAGTATACTCCGACCATCAGGCCTGCCTTTTCAGCACCTTTCATGTTCTCCTTGAACTTCTCATCCGTATGGAGACTGCCATTGTCAGCTGCCCTGTATCCGGCCCTTATGAATACATAGTCTGCCCCGCTTGACTTGACGCGTTCCCAGTTGATCTCGTTTTTCTGATGTTCAGATACGTCGATGCCGTGCAGAACAGCGCATCCGTCAAACTTATCATCATGGTGGAATCCATCATCTGTTATGTACAACTCCGGTTTTTTGTCTGAATAGTCAGCGAACTCAAGAGCTCCCCAGATAATGAAAAGTAGCGCCAGAAGTGCAAAACAGCATGCAGCAATGTACTTCGGAGTCCAGTTGACGCTTCTTATCTTTCTGAAGATCCACTTCAGAGCTTTCAGAAGTCCTGCCCCTATTGCCCCCAGTATCCCAACAGCTTTGCTTTTCCCGGACGCCTTGATGTCAACGGCCTTATCAGCCGGCTGGATGTCCGCAGGCGTGACTGTTTCCTGAGGCTCAGGCTTCTCAGTACGCGGCCTGAGGTCGCTTTCCTGTATGATTGCCCGGCGTTCTCTGTTAGCGCTGTCGGCAGTCACCTCTCTCACCGGACTTTCAGCTGTTTTATCCTCAGCAACCGTCTGAGACTGAGCCGCCTCTGCAGCCCTTTGCGCTCTCTGCTCGGCAAGCTTGCGGCGTTTTGCCTCGATTTTGGCATCGCGCTTACTGTCTTTCCTGCTCTGTTTTGCGTCGTTGTTATTTTCGGCCATCCCGGTTCCTCTTTTCCCAAATCCGTCTGACGAAATTGTAGCTAGATATTGTTATTGTAACACAAATAACCGCATACTACATCCCATATGTTGTGGTTATTGAAGAAACTGACGGAACAAATCCGCCAATCGTGCAAAATAGATTTCTTTACGGGTGTTTTTTTATCGGAGATGGGCTATAATTAACATGTATGAGTTATTTCGTTAACACTTATGTAAATCCGGATAATGGAGGAGCCACAAGATGATTAACACCTTACTTGTAGCAGCATCCCTTAAAGCTTTGGAAGAGATTCTGCAGGACAACGATATTCCTTACGAAATATATAAAGACGAAGCATCAGACATGTATCAGGAACTGTGGGAAACCGCTGATGCCGGCGAAAAGGCTCTCAAAATGAGACAGGCAAGACCGGCTATGCAGCGCATCATCCACAAGGAACCATATGTTTTCATCAAGAGCGGCGGTCCGCTGGTTCTCAAATTCAATGACACATCACGCAAAATGAAGGACTCTTTCGGGGAAATGCTTCTCGAACGTGAAGATCTCGACTGGCACAGAACAATTACCATCAAGAGCGACGCGAGGATCATCGCATCAACAGCAGTTGCAGACAGACACGACGCAGAATACGACGATCACACCGTTAACGTATACAACGTAATAGATGATTTCGGAGACAGGATATTCGGTGTTCCGTGCACCAACGAGTACTTCCAGGATATGAATGCTATTCTTGAACAGATCTCACACAATGGCCATGAGACATGGATTGAGCGTTTCAAGGATGATGATTTTGCTTATGATAAGCTGATCACACCAATGCTCGGCGCTATCGCAAGAGAGATCCCGAGGATCTGCAAGGATCACCCGGAAGCACCGGCTAAGCTTCTCGACTTCTTCTACAGCAAGTACGACTACTATTACATCAACCCTATTGACGAGCTTGAGATCACACGTATTGGTGCAATCAATGTACATCATGATCTCGGCCGTATACCTAACAACAAGAACCACTACACAGCTACAGTCGATGCTCCGACTCAGCTTCTTGAAGTAAGGTTCGCTACCGGTCCTCACGGAGAGATTTCCAAGGATACCATCCAGCTTAACTTTGACGGTGGCTGGGCTGTATGCCTCACGATAATCCGCAATGAGAACGAGAAATACGGACGCTTCTTCGCAGTCAAGGCTTACCTGCCTGTAACTCCGTTCGGAAGCTACAGAGATCAGGTCAAGTGGGATCCGGAAGCATAAGAACACCTTCCCAACTAACATACAGCAGGCGGTCAGATGGCCGCCTGTTTTTTATGCAAAACGCCCTCAGCGTATGCGTCTGTCTCGAGACGAACATTCAAGGAGCTTCTGCCGACATTTTTGCATCCTTACGGGTCGGACGCTCCTTTCATGAGTCTCTCGCCACACGCATACGCTGAGGGCGTTGTTATTATAAAAGTAATCAGATTGCGTTGCGCAGTGCCTCTACCAATCGCATATCTGTTGCCCAGCTGGTGCACAGTCTTATGATCGCATGCTCATCGTCATACTTATCCATGAAGCCGCATGCAACTTTGCTGTACAGTTCAGGCACCTTTCTGTTCTCTATAATGAAGAACTGCTGGTTGGTCGGAGAGTCGAGGTAGAGCTTGTAGCCCTTCTCTTTCATGATTTCCTTCATTCGCATGGCCGTATCGATGGCGCGCTTTCCGATCCTGAAATACAGGTCGTCCGTAAACAGAGCATCAAACTGTACTCCCGTCAGCCTTCCCTTGGCACCGAGAGCCAGATGGCTCTTGATCAGAGTAGTGAAGTGCTCAGGCATGTTGTTCTTAGTGAACACCAGCGCCTCACCGCAGAGAGCTCCGCACTTTGTTCCTCCTATATAGAAGACATCGCACAGCTTTGCTATATCAGGCAGTGTCAGATCAGTATCGCGGCTGGCAAGAGCATATGCGAGCCTCGCACCGTCAATATACAGAGGGATATCCCACTTGCGGCAGACTGAGTATATTTCTTCAAGTTCCGCCTGAGTATACAGTGTTCCGTATTCTGTAGGATGTGAAATGTATATCATCCCCGGGAAAACCATGTGCTCATGGTTCTCATCATTATAGAAGTCGGTTATGAGTCTGTCGGCATCTGCGGCCTTCATCTTCCCGTCTGACTGAGGGACCGTGAGCACCTTGTGGCCGCTTGCTTCTACTGCACCGGCCTCGTGGACACTTACGTGGCCGGTCTGTGCCGCGACGACGCCTTCATAGCTCTTCAGCATCGAATCGATGACCAGCACATTGGTCTGAGTCCCGCCTGCAATGAATCTCACCTCAGCCTCAGGGCATTCGCAGGCAGCACGTATCTTCTCTGCTGCGGACAGAGAATACTTATCCTCCCCGTAGCCCGGCAGCGGCTCAAAATTAGTGTCTATCAGCTTCTTAAGTACCTCAGGATGTGCTCCCTCCTGGTAGTCATTGAGAAAATGCAGCATAACTGTCCCCCTGTTATATCATTTGCGCTTATCTTATCTGAAAGTTCCGTATATTCTATCACATACTGCTGTCAGGGAATACCTCATTCACCACTTACAGTCAGATGTGAGCAGCCGTCAGGCCTTTACCTGTACGGAGTCAAGTATTCCGGTCGCTTTCAGGACATCCATTACGTGGTTGACCGGGGTGATCTCTATCTTCTCCTTCACTTCGTCAGCAACATCCTTGAGGTCGAACTCATTATCCTCAGGTATGAATGCACGGGTTATCCCGGCCCTCTCAGCAGCCATCAGCTTTTCAGGCAGTCCGCCTATAGGTGTTACAGCACCGCGGAGTGCCACCTCGCCTGTCATCGCTATGTGTGTATCAACGGCGTGTCCCGTGACAAGAGATGCCAGCGCTGTTGTCAGTGCTATACCTGCTGACGGACCATCCTTAGGGACCGCTCCTTCAGGCACATGTATGTGAAGGTCATTCTCGCTGAACTTCTTCTCTGAATCAGGGAAGATCGCCTTGACGAGACTGATCGCTATCCTTGCGGATTCCTTCATGACATCGCCAAGCTGTCCTGTGATGATCAGTTCTCCCTTGCCTCTTGTGAACATCGTCTCGATGTACAGTATCTCGCCGCCGACAGGCGTCCAGGCAAGTCCTGTCACCACACCCGGTCTCGGCTGCGGCAGGATTTTGTCGTGATGAATCGGCCTAGTATCCATCTCCTCGCGAACTTCATCAGGCGTAACAATCTGCTTTACATCCGGATCAGTCGATACTTTGACCGCGTAGCTTCTGCAGATGTTATCTATTCTCTTCCTGAGGCCTCTTACTCCCGCCTCCATTGTGTAATCCGAGATCAGAGTCTCAAGGGCTTCGTCCGTTATCTCGAGCTGCTCCGGAAGTATTCCCATGTTTTCCATTGATTTAGGGACAAGATGCCTTCTGGCTATCGACAGCTTCTCTATAGGTGTATATCCGCTGAACTGTATCACTTCCATTCTGTTGAGAAGCGGTTCAGGGATGGTATCTGTCGTGTTCGCGGTGCATATGAACAGTACATCCGAGAGGTCGTACGGTACGTTCATGTAGTGATCCGTGAATGTGTTGTTCTGTTCAGGGTCGAGTACTTCAAGCAAAGCGCTCGCAGGGCTCCCGTTGTATGATGCCGACAGTTTATCCACTTCGTCGAGGACCATTACAGGATTCGAGACGCCGCTCTTCTGGATTCCGTCCATTATCCTTCCCGGCATTGCGCCTATGTAAGTCCTTCTGTGACCGCGGATATCCGACTCATCATGGACACCTCCGAGGCTGACTCTCACATACTCACGTCCGAGAGCCCTTGCTATGCTTCTTCCGATACTTGTTTTGCCCGTGCCCGGAGCTCCAACGAATAGAAGTATGGACCCAGACTGCTGCTTTTTCAGATTCATAACAGCGATCTGCTGGATGATCCTGTCTTTGACCTTACTGAGTCCGTAGTGATCTTCATCGAGGATGGCTCTGGCGTCATCAAGATCGATGCCGACCATGTCTTCCTTCTTCCAGGACAGGCTGGTGACAAAGTCGAGGTAGTCGTACAGAAGGCCTGATTCAGCACTCTGGCTGCCCTCCTGCTTGAGACGGTTGAGTACCTTCTCCGCCTCCTTGCGTGCAGTTTCATTCATTCCGGATTCAGCGATCTTCTGCTCGAACTTCTGGATGTCAGTCACATCCTCAGGATGCATCTCATTGAGCTCCTGCTGGAGGCGCTCTATCTGGCGCTTGATCGCAGACTCACGGAACATCTGCTGCTGCTCCTTCTGCTGGGAACTCATCGCTTCATTGGTGATACGGCCTACCTCGAGGAAATCGTACAGGATCTCCTCTATCATTTCAGCTCTCTTCTTCCTGCTGTCCTCTGCAAGTATCCCATATCGTCTTTCGTTATCTATCTCAAGCCATGGCGACAGAGCGCAGGCTGCTCTCTCTACAGTATCTATCTGGTTCAGCCAGTACTCTATGGAATCAGCCCATTCAAAACCTGCGGCAAAATCTCTCATCTCCTGCTTGAGGTTCTTGAGTTTCTCTGCCTCGACATCCGCCTTCAGGTCCTCAATGTCGCTTCTCCTCGTTATCTGCAGGCTTATAGTGTGATTAGGATGTATCGTGACGCTTTCGATATCCACCCTGTACTCAGTGCGGATCGTTACATAGCCCTGCTGATTGACATCCGTTATGCTGCCTGAAACTGCAATAGGATAGAAGCTGTGTTCTGTCATGTCGGAGAAATTTTCATTCTCCTTCGCAATGATCATGATGACTCTTTCGCCCGGGAGTATTATCCTTTCTCCCGCACTTCTCTGCACCTGATCAAGGCCCATGAATACTCTCGCCTTAGGTGCGAGTATCACGTTATATACAGGTATTACTATCATTCTGTTTTCCCCCGTTTGATTTGTGTATTCGTTTTTTACTTGTTTACGGTCTCAGTGAGCGCTTGCCTCAGATGAGACTCATGAGCCGTAGATTGCATCCAATCGCATTCGCTCTTGGGCAATCCTGGCATACGACTTTCCATTGCTCTGCCATCGCCTACGGCTCGGCAATCGCAAGGACAAGTCTGCAAAAAGAGCGTCCGACCCGTAAGGATGCAAAAATGTCGGCAGAAGCTCTTTGAATGCTCGTCTCAGATGAGGCAAGCGCTCACTGGGACTTAAGTAAAAAGCGCACTGCACAAGACCGCTTTCGGTCCTTTCTGCAGTGCGCCATGTTTTCTGTAGTTTCAGCTTTACGGAGCCTGCCGGAGACCTCCGGCTCTCTCTGCTATATTAGAATTTAAGCTTGCTGAATTTGTTCTTCTTAGGATATGCATCGTCCCCGAGCTTTCCTGCCATCTCCTCGATAGCCTTCTTCTCCTTGCGTGAAAGCTTGGTAGGAACTTCTACTACCACCCTTACGTACAGGTCGCCCTTGCGTCCTGTTCTTACATCAGGCACGCCCTTGCCCTTGAGTCTGAACGAGCTTCCTGTCTGTGTGCCCGGTGTGATGGTATAGCTGTATGTCTCGCCGAATCCCGGCACCTGTACCTTGGCTCCGAGCGCTGCCTGGTCGAATGTGATAGGCAGATCGAGATAGAGGTCGTTTCCTCTTCTCTTATATGTGCTGTGAGCCTTGACATTGACTACGATGTAGAGATCGCCATCCGGTCCGCCGTTGATGCCCGGTTCGCCCTGTCCTCTGACAGTTACGATGCTGTCCGTATCTACGCCTGCAGGAATGTCCACATTGATCTTGACTGTCTTTCTGATCCTTCCGCTGCCGCCGCAGTCAGAGCATGGTGACTCAACTACCTGGCCTGTACCGCCGCACTTCGAACATGTGGTGACATTCTGGAATCTTCCGAAAGGAGTATTGCTGACCTGTGAGATCTGTCCTGTTCCTC
Source organism: uncultured Clostridia bacterium (assembly GCA_946402595.1). Classification (GTDB taxonomy): domain Bacteria; phylum Bacillota; class Clostridia; order Peptostreptococcales; family Anaerovoracaceae; genus Crickella. Next base: position 2,637 of record CAMIWY010000012.1, on the reverse strand, counting down.
CGCAGGCATCGCATGTTCTGCGTCCTGTTCCCGGACGGGCTCCGGATCCGCCACATGTCTTGCACTTGACATCCTTGCTGATCTCGATAGTCTTCTTGCATCCGAAGAGAGCGTCAGTGAAGTCGATCGTTACAGTCTTCTGAAGGTCACGGCCCTTCTGAGGACCGTTTCTCCTGGAGCTGCGTCTGCCTCCGCCGAATCCTCCGAACATGTCGAAGATATCGTCGAAGTTCATGCCGGCGCCGCCGAATCCTCCGAAGCCACCGAAGTCTCCGAATCCGCCTGCACCGCCGCCGTAGCTCGGGTCGACTCCTGCAAATCCGAATCTGTCATATTTATTTTTCTTATCCGGGTCGGAGAGTACCTCGTAAGCCTCATTCAGCTCCTTGAATTTCTCCTCTGCGGCCTTATCACCGGGGTTCCTGTCAGGATGATACTTCATTGCAAGCTTTCTGTAAGCTTTCTTGATCTCATCCTCACTTGCGCTCTTCTGAACGCCCAGGACCTCGTAATAATCTCTCTTGTCTGCCATTATCTTATGTTTCCTTTGTATAGAATGTAGTCAGGGTGCGCCTATCCGGCGCACCCGGGAACTATATCACATAGACTAGTTTTCGTCTACAACTTCATAGTCTGCATCGACTGTTCCGTCGTTTGAAGGACCGTTGCCTGCTCCGCCGGCATTTCCGCCGAATCCTCCCATGTTAGGGTTGAATCCTGCGCCGCCCATGTTGTTAGGGTCGAAGCCTGCGCCTGCACCTGCGCCCTGTGCTCCTGCCTGAGCCTGAGCTTCCTGATAGATCCTGGTGGAGATCGGATAGAACGCATTTGTGAGTGCTTCCATCTTGGTCTTCATGCCCTCGATGTCGTTTGCATCGATAGCGCTCTGAAGGTCATTCTTTGCAGCTTCTACAGTGGACTTCTCCTGCTCTGTTACCTTGTCGCCGAGGTCCTTCAGCTGTCTCTCGATCTCGAAGATCATACCTTCAGCCTGGTTCTTGGTCTCAACTGCTTCCTTCTGCTTCTTGTCTTCTTCTGCATACTGTTCTGCTTCCTTGATCTTGGCATTGATCTCATCCTCAGACAGCTTTGTGGAAGAAGTGATAGTGATCTTCTGCTCTTTGCCTGTTGCCATATCCTTGGCGCTTACGTTTACGATACCGTTTGCATCGATATCGAATGTAACCTCGATCTGAGGGATTCCACGTGGAGCAGGTGCGATACCTGTGAGCTGGAATCTGCCGAGTGTGATGTTGCCGGCAGCCATTTCTCTTTCACCCTGCATTACATGGATGTCTACTGCAGTCTGGTTGTCAGCAGCAGTTGAGAAGATCTGGCTCTTCTTGGTAGGAATTGTTGTATTTCTCTCGATCAGCTTTGTAGCTACTCCGCCGAGTGTCTCGATGGACAGTGAAAGCGGTGTTACGTCGAGAAGCAGGATGTCGTTTACTTCACCTGTAAGTACTCCGGCCTGAATGCTTGCTCCGATAGCTACGCACTCATCAGGGTTGATGCCCTTGAACGGCTCCTTGCCTGTAACTCTCTTAACAGCTTCCTGAACTGCAGGGATTCTTGTGGAACCACCTACGAGGATGACCTTGGCGAGGTCAGCAGATGTAACGCCTGCGTCTCTCATAGCCTTGTGCATAGGCTCGATAGTTCTCTCAACGAGGTCCTTGGTCAGCTGCTCAAATCTTGCTCTTGTAATGTCCATATCCATGTGGAGAGGACCTTCTGCAGATACTGTGATGAACGGCAGGTTGACCTTGGTTGTCTGAGCGCTTGAGAGTTCCTTCTTAGCCTTCTCTGCAGCTTCCTTCAGTCTCTGGAGAGCCATCTTGTCAGCTCTCAGGTCGATTCCGTGCTCCTTCTGGAAGGAGTCTGCGAGGAAGTTCATCAGTGCGTTATCGAAGTCATCTCCGCCGAGGTGTGTGTCACCGTTGGTAGCGAGTACTTCAAATACTCCGTCACCGAGCTCGAGTACGGATACATCGAATGTACCGCCGCCCAGGTCGTATACCAGGATCTTCTGGCTTCCGTTGTCCTTGTCAAGTCCGTATGCCAGGGAAGCAGCTGTAGGCTCGTTGATGATTCTCTTTACATCGAGTCCTGCGATCTTTCCTGCGTCCTTGGTTGCCTGCTTCTGAGCATCTGAGAAGTAAGCCGGTACAGTGATAACAGCCTCTGTTACCTTCTCTCCGAGATAAGCCTCTGCATCAGCCTTCAGCTTAGCGAGGATCATAGCGGAGATGTCCTGAGGTGTATAAGCCTTGCCGTCAATATCTACGGTATAAGCTTCACCCATGTGTCTCTTGATCGATGAGATCGTTCTGTCAGGGTTTGTGATAGCCTGTCTCTTGGCTGTCTCGCCTACAAGCCTTTCACCCTTATTTGTGAATGCAACTACAGAAGGAGTTGTTCTTGCGCCCTCTGCATTAGTGATAACTGTCGGCTCGCCGCCTTCGAGTACAGCGACGCAGCTGTTTGTTGTTCCGAGATCGATTCCGATTACCTTGCTCATTTTATTTCCTCCTATTGTGAAAATAGATTATTTAACTTATTTGCGGACTACAGCTACCATCGACGGTCTTATTACCTTGTCGTTCAGCTTGTAGCCTTTCTGAAGGACCTTGCTGA
>CAMIWY010000011.1 GCA_946402595.1 uncultured Clostridia bacterium | reverse complement strand
TTTTGTTATAGTTATTGTCTATAGTTGATAAGTAGCGTTGTAATTCTTATATTTGTTAGAATCAATAGAAAAGAGCCTCGGTGAACAATCATTAACACTTTTTGCGGTGCGGCAGTTCGATGCTCATAGACTAAAGGGATGGTAATTTTTAATGGAAGTAATTGACAAAAGAAGTGCAGCTGAATGCGTACACTGCCACTTGTGCAGGAAAAACTGCGATTTTCTGAATAAATACGGCATAGATATAGGGGATGTTGACAGGCTCAGAGAGCTTGCATATCACTGTTTTCTGTGCGGAAAGTGCACGGAGGTATGCCCGGTCCATATAGATGGCCGGGAGACAGTCCTTGAGATGAGACGGGAGCGTGCGGCTTCTGCTGAAAGGGCTGCACTCGAGAAACAGTATAAAGGAACTGTAAGAGAAAAAAGAAATTACAGATTCCGCAACTGGAAACATGTAACGGGAGGGACGGTGTTCTTCCCGGGCTGCAATTTCCCGTCGCTCTTCCCCAAAACAGCAGACAGATTATCAGAACTGTTCAGGGAACATGGCATAGGGACTGTTTATGAATGCTGCGGCAAACCAATAGCCGAGCTCGGTTTCAAAGATGATGAAGAGCGTATTATCGAAGAAATCAGGTCGCGTCTTGCTGAAAATGATATCAATGAGATCGTAGTAGCATGTCCGAACTGCAGAGAATTCTTCGGTGAGAGGCTCGGAATCAGAGTTACAAGTGTATATACTAAACTGCAGGAACTGGGACTGGGCAATAAGATCAGTTCGGATATAAGATTCTTCCTGCCTTGTCCTGACAGAAAAGAGCGGATCTGGATCAGTGAAATCAGGCCGTTTATAGATGGAGAGATATCTTTCATCGAAGGGACGCAGTGCTGCGGTCTCGGTGGGCATGCTATCGCAGCAGAGAAGGAAATCTCGGCAGGCTTCGCAGACAGGCTGATTAACGAAGAGAAAGGTCAGGTTTATGCTTATTGCGCTTCCTGCACCGGAAGATTCAGGAGAAACGGGTTAAGGTCCATAGATCACATCATCACACTTATACTCGGAACAAATGAAGCACCTGATACAACCAAATCATACATCAACAGAGTTATAACAAAATTCAAGTAAGAAATGACAAAAATACCAGACAACGGCAAAATGTCAAAGAATGCACTGATAATATTCACCCGCGAGCCTGTGCCGGGCAAAACCAAGACACGACTTATGCCGTACTTATCACCGCAGCAATGTGCCGATCTGCACCTGTGCTTCCTAAGGGATATTTACCGTGAAGCATACAAAACGGGTGCAGATATTATTGTGTCCTATGACGGTGAGGAGCCGGTGCTGCTGAAGTCTGTCTTCGGAAATGGCTGCAGATATATACGTCAGCAGGGTGACGGTCTGGGCACGAGAATGGCACTCGCCATCGGTTTTGCGCTGGACCTTGGATATGAAAAGGCGGTGCTCATCGGAACGGATATCCCTGAAATAAGGGCCGGCTCTCTGGCGGATGCATTTAAGATTCTGGATGAGGATGATCTTGTTATAGGGCCGACGGAAGACGGAGGCTATTACCTGATAGGTATGAAGAAACTTTACAATGAAGCTTTCAGTGTAAGGAAATACGGCGGCAGCAGTGTTCTTAATGAAACCCTTCAGGGCCTTAAGGACTGCGGCATCTCTGCCGGCCTTGCCGATGCATATCAGGACATGGACGAGAGAGAGGATCTTGCTGGATACAGGCGCCGCATGATACACGATATCAGGCTAAGGAACTCTCACACAGGGATATTCCTTCGTGATAATGCGGCTGTTTCGATAATCATACCTGTGTATAATGAAGCCTCCACGATCAGACGTATGATAAGTCAGATGGAGCCATATAAGGATGATGCAGAGATCCTTTTCGTCGACGGCGGGAGCACGGACGGTACCGCGGGTATAATAGAAGAAGTTTTCCCTGTGCTGACCGGAACAAAGGGACGGGCTGCGCAGATGAATCGGGGCGCAGCTGAGAGCACAGGCGATATACTTCTGTTCCTGCATTGTGACAGCATACTGCCGCCTGATATCACTGGCGAAGTAAGGCGGTGTATGGCAGGCCATGAATACGGGTGCTTCGGTGTAAGATTTCCGTCCCGCAACCTATTCATGTTCACCAACAGAGTCATTTCCAATCACCGCGCCTGGATGAGAGGACTTCCTTTCGGGGATCAGGGTATATTCATAAGCAGGGAACTGTTCTTCGATATGGGAGGATTTCCTGAGATACCTATTATGGAAGACTATGAATTCGGGAGGAAACTGAAGGCGGCCGGGATCAGGCCGGGAAGGACTGAGAAAAGGATCACGACCTCGGCAAGACGGTACGGAAAAGGAACTCTGTCTATTCTCAGGACAGAATTCAGCATGTGGAAGCTCAGGAAAATGTACAGAAACGGCATGCCGGCTGAAGAAGTCAGCCGCAGATACAGGGATATAAGATAGCTGAGATACAATATGAAAGAATTATCTATTTCTGATTACATAGGGACAGAAAAATACAGGCGGGCACTCGGACTGCCCGAAGATTGTACTGAAGAGTACAGGGTGCTGGCGCAGGGTGAGTATAACATTAACTATTCATTTACACATCCGGTCAGCGGCCGGCAGCTCGTGCTGAGAGTAAACTGCGGCAGTCAGATGCACCTCAGCCGGCAGATAGAGTATGAAGCAAATGCGCTCAAGCAGATCGGGGCATCGGGCCGCACACCGGTGCTGCACTATGTTGATGGCACGGACATTGCTCCGGGAAACGGAGTCCTCGTAATGGATATGCTCCCGGGAAAAGCACTTGATTATACTGACCGCCTTCAGATGAAGGGAGCCGCTGAATGCCTTGCTGACATACACAGTACTTATATAGATGAGGCAGGTACAGTCCGGGGAAATCCGGAAACGGTCCCGGACAGCACGGTAAATCTTATCGCTCCGGAAACATCCATGAAGGCGATACTGGAAGAGTGCGAACAGATGCTGAAAGTCTATATGGAATCACCGCTTCCTGAGGAGAGCCGCAAAGCCAGGCTGCGCGCTCTGCTTGACAGCGCATGGTCATTGATTCCTGAAAAGGAAGATGCACCTTACAGATGCTGCATAAACACTGAACTCAACTCTACGAATTTTCTTGCTGAAGAGCTGAAAGACGGGGGCTGTTACGTCCGCCTGGTGGACTGGGAGAAACCGCTTTATGGTGATCCTGCTCAGGACCTCGGGCACTTCCTTGCACCGACTACTACTTTCTGGAAGACGGATATTATATTTGATCAGGAAACAACAGACGGTTTCATACAGGATTATACCGAAGCCGCAGGAGGCAGATTCAATACTGAAGGCCTTAAGGAAAGGACTCTGGCATTCATACCCGTAACATGTCTGCGCGGCCTGACCTGGTGTGCAATGGCATGGGTACAGTATCATCAGGCAGACAAAATGCTGATTAACGAAAGCACCAGGATCAAGCTTGACCAGTACCTGAGTGACATGTTTATCGCTGATATAGAACAAAGAGTTAAAACAGCTCAAAGAGGCTGATAGCTGAAGGGAAATATCTGTCTGCAATTATTAATAATAACAATATACAAGCCCGTTCGCATAGCGTTCATCTATTGGAACGGGCTTTCGATTGCATTTAAAATCAGTAGTTGTAAGCAATTTTATGAGGAGGACTTATAATGTCTAATAATGAGATGACTCAGCCGGACGAGTTCAGACACGTTACGGATGAGGAGGTTGCTGCTGCAATCGCTGAAGACGAAGCAGCAGCTGCAAAAAAACGCAAAAGCGCGTGGGTAGGAAAGGTTATCCTACTGGGAATAGCTGTTATAGCTGTTGCCATCTATTTTGCTGTGCCTGGCGTACACAACTGGGTCAACAGCGTTCTCGAAATGTTCAGAACAGGTAATTTCTCTGCAATGAGGCAGTTCATTGCCAAGTACGGCAAATGGGCTATGCTCATTTCTTCATTGCTGATGATATTCCAGTCTCTTGCGGCACCACTGCCTGCATTCTTTATCACTCTGACTAATGCCAATCTGTTCGGATGGTGGCAGGGCTGTATCCTTTCATGGGCGTCTTCTATGGCGGGAGCGGTTCTGTGCTTTTATATTGCAAGAATACTTGGCCGTGACATTGTTGAGAAGATCTGCACCAAGGGCGCACTGCTGTCGATTGAACAGTTCTTCGAAAAATACGGGAAAAAGTGTATCTTCATTGCCAGACTTCTCCCGTTCATCTCTTTCGATGTAGTATCCTATGCTGCCGGACTGACAGCTATGGATTTCTGGGGATTCTTCGTAGCTACAGGATTAGGACAGCTGCCTGCATGCGTCGTATATTCATATGTAGGCGGAATGCTTACAGGCGGAGCCAAAATGATGTTTATGGGTCTTCTGTGCCTGTTTGCTCTTGCCATTCTTGTGATCCTGATCAGGCAGGTATATCAGGCCAGTCAGGCTAAGAAGAAGGAAGCTGCAGAAGCAGCAGGTGAGGTATATATCGCACCTAAATTCTCCTGGAGACAGTTCATTACCAAGGCATATGGTTCAGCTTTCATCGCAATGACATTATCTATGATGTTAGGCAAATCGGCCTGGCTCAATATGAGAATCAATATGGGCTGGATATTCTTTGGACTCTGGATAATCATCACCATCATCTTCTACTTTGTGAAGAAGGCAGATGTCGGCATTAAGTTCACAGTTGCGAATGTGATCATAAACCTGATTCTGCAGGTCATTCTGGTAGGAACAAAGGGTATGTTTATTACACCTGCTTCCAGAATCCGTGAAGGACTGATGCTCAGCAGCAACGTTCCATTCAGATTGATCAACATGATACTCATGATCCTTGCTTTTATCGGGCTGGTTCTTGTGGTAGTCATGAATTTGCGTGCCAGGACTAAAGATAAAGATGCGGGGACTGAGATCAGCGTATCTGAGGCATAGATTATGGAATTTGTCAGAAAGAATGCAAAACTGCTGATATTCTGCGCGGTTATCGTTCTTATTCTGGTGCTGAATCATAAATTCGGATGGTCGAAGTATTTAAGTGATTCAGAGAATCTGGCTTTTCTGTCAGATATGATAAAAGAGCACTTCGTTCTGGCTGCACTCATATACATCGGCATCACAGTAGTTGCATGTGTTGCGCTGGCTTTGCCGGGTGTTACCTTTGCAATACTTGCCGGCATACTGTTCGGACCGTGGTGGGGAACTCTGTTCTGCCTTATAGCAACGACTGCCGGGGCTATCATCGCCTTTATCATAGGCAGGTTTTTCCTGCAGGACTCTATCAAGCCGATGGTAGAGAAGAACAAGACTCTTAAACGGCTGCTGTTCGATGATGTAGGCAAAAGTGACATCGTGCTGCTGGCCATAACAAGGCTCGTTCCGATATTTCCATACAACATACAGAATTTTGCGTATGGCATTACAGACATGTCACTATCGCACTATTCTCTTTACACTTTTCTTTTCATGATTCCGGGTGTAGCACTGTACACAATCGGTACTGCAGGATTCACATCGGACGGGAATAAACTTCTCTACTTTGGAATCGCCGGAATACTGCTGATTCTGGTGTTCTTCCTGGGATGGTTTATCAGGAAGAAATATCTGGGGGATGCTGAAGAATGATAATAAAGCCGGAAGCTTTATTATAAACATTATTATTATTAATGTAGTTGAAAGGAGCAATTTCAATGAAAAAGAAACTTTTTGCCATTATGATGGCACTTGCAATGGTATTTGCGCTTGCTGCCTGCGGCGGAGGCCAGGATGCATCTTCTTCTGAAGGTGCCAGCGAAGAGCCTGATTACTCTGTAATCACCACCGATACAGCAAAGCAGACTGTAACAATTTATGCACAGGTCAATGGTAAGTATTTCACAGAGAGCAGCAGACACGGTATTGTATTCAAAGACGGATCCAACGGAGAGAAGTGCATCTTCAGAGGACTCTGCTCAGAGAAGGAATTCTACGGAGCTCTTATTTCTCTCGGTCTTGAGCCTGGAGACAACCTGCCGTTACCATGCGAAGATGGCGCTATCATCGATGGACCTAAGCTGGATGTAACAGTTACATGGGAAGGACAGGATGAGCCTGTACCATTCGAAAAATGCATCAAGACAGGTGACGGCAAGGAATACATCGGCGACTGGAGATTCGGCGGAAACATCAAGAAGGCTTACAAGGCTAACACAGGATGCATCCTCTGCATCGAGTCCTGCCCGGTTGGTATCGTTTCCAACGCTGCTTACGGATACGGTGTAATTGAGAACACCAAGACACAGCAGTTCTACGGAAATGATGAAGTAGTTCCTGAAGACGGCACTATTGTACAGATCACATTCTCGCCTAAGGCTGAATAATCAGACCACATTTTCTCATCAGACAGATCAAACTGTCGTATAATCATGAAAGCCCTGCATTGTCAGGGCTTTCGCATTATGAACGGAGATTATAATGATCAATTTAATGTGGAAAAATATAATACGCCGGAAAAATCAGTCACTGCTGACTATAGGAATAACAGCTATTACAGTATTCACATTTGTACTGATATTCGGAGTATACGTAACTACAGGACAGGGTCTGAAAGCAAGTACTGACAGACTTGGTGCAGATGCTATCGTGGTTCCGCCGGATGCAAATCTCAGCGGATACAGCCTTCTTTTCACATCCAACCCTGAGAACAAATACATGGATGCAGGGATAATGGATGAGGTAGCCCGTCTGGACGGAGTGAGCAATGTGACTCCACAGTTTTTTTCGCAGACACTCTCAGGAGGCTGCTGCGATTTCGGACGTGAGATGAGACTGGTCGGATTTGACCCGGAGAGTGACTTTGTAGTAAAGGCCCTGATAAATAAGAGAATCTACGATAACCTTGGTGACGATGAAATCATACTCGGCGGAGAATTTACCGATTTCGTGGGCAAGAAAACAAGGGTGCTCAACAGACAATTTAATGTAGCGGGTGAATTGTTTCCGACCGGAACAGGTATGGACAATACAATTTTCATGAAAATAGACATGGCAAGACAGATTACCGAGCAGTCGGATAATCTGGATGTCATACCTGCAGGAAAAGATTCATCTTCGCTTATCTCTGCAGTAATGGTAAAGCTTGATGATAATACAGATCCCGCTGAATTTGCGAATGATTTCATTTTTTCAGGCATAGATGCAGAATGCATAGCTGCGACTTCTACAGTGGCAGCGCTTCAGGATCAGCTCAGGAACACCTCTCTGATAATTTTCGGCCTGTGGATAGCACTCCTGGCGATCGCGGTATTATCGCTTGTCGGCAGATTTAATGCTCTTGCCAAGGACAGGAAGAAAGAGATAGGTCTTATGAGGGCGATCGGAGTGCAGAAGAAAAACATCTTTGGACTTATACTCGGTGAAGCATGCACGATGGCACTAATCGGCGGAATAATCGGAAGCATTGCCGCATGCCTGCTGATGAATCCGGTTATGCATCGTATACAGGAGACATTCATGCTTCCGCCATCTGTATGGAATTCGGGCATGACAGCAATTGCAGGAGTGTCAGGTCTGCTTCTGGCTGTTCTTATATGCTTGGCAGCGGCGATAAGGCCTGCGATGTCAGCAGCATCTCTTGAACCTCAGAGAGCTATTACTCAGGGGGAGGTGAACTGATGAGTATCTGCATACTTAAACATATAGAAAAGAAATACAGAAACGGCGAAGAAATAGAGCCTCTCATAGATATTGACCTCGAAGTGGACCGCGGAGAATTCATTATTATAAAGGGCCCTTCGGGAACAGGGAAGAGCACTTTGCTGTACGTGATCGGTACTCTTCTGCAGGCAGATTCGGGAGAACTGTACATAGACGGACAGAACGTGAGTGACCTGAGCGATACTGAGAAGACTGAACTCAGGGCCTCAAAAATAGGGTTCATGTTTCAGGACAGTAATCTGATACAGGCACTTACTCTGAGGGAGAATCTTGACTTCACTGTGATGATCGGCAATAAGATCGATAAGGAACACAGGGAAGGCGCTGCGCGGGCTAATGATTTTCTTGATAAACTTGGTCTGCTCGACAGGGCGAACTATCTTCCGCATCAGCTTTCCGGCGGACAGAGACGAAGAGCAATGATTGCCCGTGCACTGATCAACTCACCCGAGATTATACTGGCAGACGAACCGACCAATGACCTGGATAACAAGTGGTCATCAGAGGTGATGTCTATACTTCACGAAGAATGCAGCAGAGGGGCAGCTGTAATAATGGTAACTCACAATGACGGACTGACCGGTGAGGCGGATAAGGTATACCGGCTTTCAGACGGCAGACTGGAAAAGGTGTCAATATAGGAGGAAATAATGAAAGAGAAAACTATACCGGCTTTGCAGCTGGCCGGAACGCTGCTGATTCTTGGTGCTATGCATATATGGGCCCCGGTATGCACCGGACTTCTGGATCTGACCACCGGCAGGCAGACGCATATGAAATGCTGGTTTTCAATGCAGGCAGCAACTATGGTCTGCATCGTGCTGGTCGTTGTTCTGGCTGTAATGATGACACTGGATACCAGTTCCCGCAAAAAAATGCAGTCGGCAGTTCTGACTGCAGCAGTTGTGATGCCTTTAATATTCGGAAAAGTAATAGGAATATGCATGAAGACTGATATGTCGTGCCATGCAACTTTCAGATGGATTATTGGGCTGTCTGTTGTGATAGGCGTTCTTGGTGCCGCAGATATCTTAAGAGGCGGAAAGAACCAGTTGCCTGACTAAGATTCCTGCTGAAAATAATATAAATACTCAATATAAATGCCGGTCCGAAGACCGGCACTTATATGTTGTGAGCAATTTCATGAGTTAGACCTAGTCTAATTCACAGAGCGAATAATACCACAATAAGTCCAGTTTGTAAAGTATAACTAACAATTTTCCTGTATCCCTGAAATTATGTGATCAATGTGCTTGCGATAGCTGCGCAGTGATTCCTCCCAGTTTAGAAGCGCTCTTTTGCCAAAATCCGTTATAGCAAAGATTTTTTTTGCTTTGGACCCTGTTCCCTCCATCGTAGCAGTCAGGTATCCTTCCTTCTCCATTTTTCGCAGATTGCGGTAGAACCCTGTAGGGTCAAGGTTGTTCTCGGCATATCCGGCGGCTTTCAGCTTCTGCATCAGAAGGAATCCGTAGCAGGGTTCCTTGGATAGTTCAATCAGTATGCAAGGCTGGATGAGCTTGTCTAGATACAGACCCTTACATGAGAAGTTGGCTTCCTCTGTGCTGATACGAAGCGAAAGCCAGCTGTCATAAAACAGACTTTGGAGCTCTATCCGGTCATTTGCTGTCGGTATATTGATGGTATTGACTGCATCTCTGGCTGAACAAGGGTGAAGGAAACCGCTGTCCCGGATCTCTTCTTCATTGATGAGACACGGGGTAGGGTGGTCAGTGAATACTTCAGGATTGGTTATATATGCTGCAGCTACAGCATCCCAGCAGTATGAGCTGTCAGCCCCGTAAACTATCTCTTTGGTCTTGAATCTGTAACCGCATTTCTGAGCAATGTACATGCCCGCAGGATTATCGGAACCGCACAGCTTATCGAGAAATTCATCCTTCGGAAGTTCAGAAACCGGCAGGCAGTTATTGCCTGTTATAACGGTTATGTTATGTCCTTTGCTCAGAACTGCCGCTGAGGCTTCTGCATAGACTGAGAAGTTGAGTTCACCCAGGGGTGTATCCCCATGAATGAACAGCGGCTCAGTGATTCCGCCCATGAGAACGATCTGGCCGATTTTGCTGAATACAGAGTTATCCAGAAGATAAGCGCCGTACAGGTTGCCGAGAGAGCCTATTCCGAGATAGATAAGTTCTCCGGGATACTTGTCTGCCATTTTGCATATATACCTTGAGGCATCGCTTACCGGATCTTCATTCTTCTCGCAGCCTTTGAGAACCGGAATAACTGAATAGCCTGTCTCTTCAAGCATAACCGAGTTGCAGATGTGAGACTCCGCGGATGTGCCATTGCCAAAATTGCATGCAATTCCAAGAAGATCGACATCCTCCTCCCGTCCTAAGAGATACAGCAGTGCCAGTGCATCGTCCATGGGACGACCCTGCAGACCGAGAGTGTTATCACAGTCGCACAGCACTCTTTTAATTCTTTTCGCCATATATTTACCCCACTGTAGAAAACACGAATTTACTTATACTTATAGCAGAAAAGATGATAGAATTCAGAAAATTGATATAAAAAATACGAATACGGCGGAGGACGGGTATTTCTGTTTTGACTTGGACTAGGTCTTAATGATTGTCATAAAATTAACGCGTGAGCAATATCATGAGAAAACTGCCTTTATGTCAGGCAGTTATTAAGATTGGAGGTCTATTCATGAAAACATATTACAATCCTGATGATCTTGATAAGTTTGCAACGATGGGCGAAGAAGCACCTGCACTGTGGGATGCCTTTATGGCTTATTATGGCGGTGTAATGGCTGACGGCGCTCTGACAGCAAGAGAGAAGGCACTGATCGCGCTGGCAATAGCACATGCGGATAAGTGCCCTTATTGTATTGATTCATATACTCAGACTTGTCTCCAGATGGGAATAGATGAGGAAGAGATGACTGAAGCAGTACATGTTGCTGCCGCTATGAAAGCCGGAATCACGCTTGTTCATGGTGTTCAGATGAAGAATATCGTGGACAAGCTGGAAATGTAAATAAAAACAGATCAGAGGAATAATCAGAATAATGGATATGAAAGAACGCTTCAGCAGTCTGACACAAATACCGGAATTTACGAGTACATTCAGTGACCCTGCAGTTGCAGAAACAGCAGGTATGGATGTAATGCAGATTAATGTAGGGCGTCTCTGCAATCTGGCATGTAAGCACTGCCATGTCGGTGCAGGGCCGAACCGTACTGAGGTCATGGGACGTGATGTTATGGAGGCCTGCCTCAAAGTGTACAGGAATCAGGGCTTCAGTACTATTGACATCACCGGAGGTGCTCCTGAGATGAACCCGGATTTCAGGTGGTTCGTCGATGAAGCCTGCAAAATATGCGACCATGTAATCGTCAGAACAAATCTGGTAATAATGCTTGAAGAAGGGTTTACTGATCTTCCGGAGTTTTACAGAGATCACAAAATCGAGGTGTTCTGCTCGCTTCCGCATTACAAGGCTAAGACTACCGACAGGCAGAGAGGCCTCAATGTGTTTGAGAGATCCATCAAAGTTATTCAGAAACTGAATGAACTTGGGTACGGCAGGGATCCTGAGCTGGTGCTCAATATGGTGTATAACCCTGCAGGCGCATTCTTCCCGCCTGACCAGACAACAATGGAGAACGAATACAAGACAATACTGGGGAGAGATTACGGGATTGAGTTCAATAATCTTTTCACCATCACAAATAATCCGATTGGCAGATTTGGAGAATTCCTTGTAAGAAGTGATAATTTTGAAAGCTATATGAATAAGCTCTATGCTGCTTTCAACCCGGCTACACTTGAGAACATGATGTGCAGGACACAGCTGTCAGTAGGCTGGGACGGATTACTATATGACTGCGATTTCAATCAGGCGCTTGATATGAAGATAGAGTCAGGGGAGACCATATTCGACATGACAGACAAGCCATATGTTCCGAGGCGCATCTGCTTTAACAAGCACTGCTACGCATGCACAGCCGGGGCAGGGTCAAGCTGCGGCGGAACAACAGAATAAACGGGGGTTTATTATGGATAAGGAATTTGTAAAAGATCGATTCTTGCGGGGACAGGACTGCTCGCAGGTTGTGTTTTCCAACTATGCAGCAAGATACGGACTTACAGAAGAGCAGGCTAACAAACTGACCGCTTCATTCGGGGGCGGTTCAGGAATAGGTGAGACCTGCGGCGCGGTAGTCGGAGCCATGATGGTTATAGGAATGGAATACGGACACAAAGGTCCGGATGATCCGGAAAACCGTCAGATGCTCATGGCAAAGAGAGCTGAATTCTTCAGCAAATGGAAGGAAAGACATCAGACTTGCATGTGCAGAGAACTGCTCGGATATGACCTTACCGATCCTGAACAACTCAAAATAGTTCTTGAGAAAGGCCTGATGCTGGATCTGTGCCCTATGCTGGTAACAGATGCAGCAGACATCCTTGATGAAATGCTTGGATAGATTCTGAATTCGTGAAAAAACACAAAAAATACTGTTGACTCGAAAACGTATTAGTGTTTTCTTACGGTTAATTAAATAACCAATAAACCTTTGAGGGAGAGTGAGTAGGATCGGATACTTGCTTATGAGCGAGCTGCTGATGGTGAGAGTGTAGCAAGCGGAGGCTGATCTGAATGGACTCCTGAGGGCGACAGGAAAGGGGCTTTGCCCTGAGTATGGGAGACGGAGAGTAAACTTCGTTAACAAATGATGCATATGATGGTATGCAGTGAGTGGGCAGAGGCGACTCTGCCAAGCCGGGTGGCACCGCAGGAGATTTATGTCTTGAAATGATTATGCTCCTGTCCCAGCAGTTTTGCCGGGACAGGGGCATATTAATTCGCAATTATTACAAGCCCTATAATAGAGGGCAATTCTGTCAATTTGAGAACGCCTTCGATTGAAGGCGTTTTTTCGTGGAATGAAAGGAGGGTATAAATCATGAAACTCAATGGTGAATGGTTCTGTGATAATTGCGGAGAGAAGCTTAGTGATATATGGCTGTTTGAAGTAGCTTATGAGGTATTTCTATGAAACATTTCCGGATGCGCAGAATCGTCCACAACTTGTGGACGATTTAGATACTATATTCATGATTCCTTGGGGGCATTATAGATACATCCTAAACAAATGCCGTGACAATCAAGATAAAGCGTTGTTCTACGTTCGCAAGACATTAGAAAATGGCTGGTCCAGGGCTATGCTTTTAAACTTTCTCGATACAGATTTGTATGAGAGACAGGGAAAGGCGATTACGAACTTTGATATGACACTTCCTGAGCGTGATAGTGATTTGGCTCAGGAAATAACTAAGGATCCTTATAACTTTGATTTCCTTACACTCACTGATAGG
>CAMIWY010000010.1 GCA_946402595.1 uncultured Clostridia bacterium | reverse complement strand
CTGGACAGGTTCGTCAACAACCGCTGGCCGCTGCCGCCTAACGCGCGCATAGTGGCTGCCGGTAACGACCGCGCAGAGTCTAGCGTGGCACACGACCTTGCCGAGCCTCTGTTCGGCAGATTCGCCCACATATATATCAGGACGACTGTGGAGAACTGGATGCCGTGGGCTGTAAGAAAGAAGATCAATCCGTATGTCATGGAGTTCCTCGCGAACAACGACCTGTACCTCAGGACGACCTTCACCGGCACGGAAGGCTACGCCGACCCGCGCCGCTGGGAGATGGTATCCAGAGTGCTCGACAGCTCGGATAATGATTTTGCCCTTATAGAGCCTATAGTCGGAAGGGATACTGCCGAAGCGTTCATAAGGTTCTTCCGTGCGCAGGAGGAGATGGCAGATCTCGTGAAGTACACTGACGAAGAGATCTCGCATCTCACTGTCGCCAGAAAATACCAGATAGCGCAGCAGTGCCTGTATGCAGCAGCTGCAAAGCCTGCAGAGGCTGAGGCGCTTGTCGAGAGGCTCGGGCCTGAGTTCGCTGCATGGTTCAGGTATGTGCTGGAGAGGAAGAGGCGTTAGGATATGAAGAAGAAGGGCTTCGGGAACAACGACGAACAGGAGAAGGCTAGAAAGCTGAGCCCTGCTGAGGAAAAGCGGCTCGAGCGTTTTGAGGTGACTTCTGAAAAGATGGCTGAGGAGGGGTTCAGGCGGACCGACCTTACCGTGAGCATCATGGAGGCGAATAAGTTCGGCATCCTGCTGCTGATACCGCTCTTTCTCATCGGAGGAGGACTCTTCTACCTCAGACACGGCTGGGGCATGTGGGAAGGCATCTTCACGCCTTTCCTGAGATTCATGGCATACATGGTGGCGTTTGTCGTTTTGCATGAGGCCATACACGGACTGAGCTGGTCTGTCTTCTGCCCGAACGGGTTCAAAGATGTTCAGTTCGGCATCATGAAGCAGTACCTGACTCCGTACTGCACATGCCTGGTGCCGCTCTCGAAGGGGGCGTACATATTCGGGGCGCTGATGCCTCTTGTGATCCTCGGTATAGTGCCGATGATCGCTGGCATAGTGACCGGGGACTGGTCGGTCGAGCTCATGGGTATCATAATGGCTGACTCAGCCGCAGGTGACATCATGATAGTCCGCGACATCCTGCGGTACAGGAGCACCGCGGAAGAGGTCGTGTACATAGACCATCCGACACAGGCGGGCGGAGTCATATTTGAGAGATAGTCAGGAAAAATGGAATACGAGGGGACATATAATGGAATGCACAGAATTCAGAGTGGACATGAGAGAGCCGCATCCTGAGAACATTGAGAAGGGAAGGCGGTATGCTGAGCTTGAGTTCAGGCTCAATCATACTATGCCGATGTCGGAAGAGTACATGCAGCTTCTGCATGAGATGTTTGAGGGCAAAATCGGCGAAGGCAGCTATGTCGGTGCGCCTATGCATATAGTCTGCCCGGACATGGTCACCATCGGAGACCGCTGCTATATAAACGGCGGCATACTCATGATGGCAAGAGGCGGCGTCACTATAGAGGACGACGTGCAGATAGCTGCCAATGTGCAGCTTCTTGCCAACAATCACGACCTGTACGACAGGCAGATCCTTACATGCAAACCTGTACTCATTAAAGAAGACGCATGGATCGGAGCCGGAGCTACTGTGCTGCCGGGCCTGTGTGTCGGAAGGCATGCTGTCGTAGGAGCCGCATCGGTGGTCACAAAAGATGTGCCTGACTACGCAGTCGTCGCAGGCAACCCTGCGAGGATAATAAAGTACCTTGACCCGGAAGGGTTCGGAGAATAACTCAAGGAGAAATAGAGATGAAAAAAGAAGCATTTGAAGTACTTTTGAACAGAAGAGCCATCAGAAAATTCAAGCCTGAGCAGATCACTGACGAGGAGCTGAATGCTGTTCTCGAGGCAGGAACATATGCGCCAACAGGTGCAGGCACACAGGGCGTGCAGATCGTCGCAGTCCAGACTCCTGAATACCGCGACAGAGTCGCTGCACTCAATGCCGCAGTAATGGGCAAGGACATGGATCCATACTACGGAGCACCGACCATCGTGCTCGTATTCGAGACACCTGAAGGCTTCACACAGGGATTCGACGGACCTGCAGTAACGACTAACATCGTAAATGCAGCATACGCAGCAGGACTCGGTTCATGCTGGATCCACAGATGCCGCCAGATGTTCGAGATGGAAGAGGGCAAAGCACTCCTCAGGGAGTGGGGACTTCCTGAGAACCTGACAGGCAGCTGCTCAGTCGCACTCGGATACGCAGACTGCGAGCAGCCGGCAGCAAAGCCTCGTAAGGAAGGCTATATCGTAAGAGTCTAAGATAATCTCCAGAGGGGAAGCATGTCTGAGATAATTAGAAACAACTGCATAGCGCTGCTTATAATCATTGCATTATTCGTTTTCACTGCATGCTCGGGCAAGGGTGCAGACAGTGCCGTCCCTGACAACGAAAACAGTGAAGCAGCAGCACAGGAAGAAAGTGCCGGCGGAGATAACTCTGCGTCCGGAAGCGGGACTGCTGAAGGTGCCGGAGTGTTCGACCTCGAGAAGGGGACTGTGGTCCTCAACAGCGGATATGAGATGCCTGTAGTAGGGCTCGGGACATGGACTTTGTCCAACGATGAAGCGGAAGAGTCTGTATATGCTGCCCTCAAATGCGGGATGAGGCTCATCGACACGGCGCGCTATTACCAGTGCGAGACCGGCGTCGGGCGCGGCCTTCAGCGGGCGATCGATGAGGGCATCGTAAAGCGTGAGGACGTATTCATCACGAGCAAGATAATGCCGGGCGACTACGACAGGGCCGCGCAGGGTATCGATGATTCCCTCAGGGACCTCGGCGTTGACTACGTTGACCTGATGCTCATACACCAGCCGGGATCGGACGACGAATCCGTGTACAAGGCAATGGAGCAGGCTGTGAAGGACGGCAAGGTGAAGTCCATCGGCATCTCCAATTACTACACTAAGGAGCAGGTCGACGAGGTCCTGTCCTTTGCCGAGATCACGCCTGCCGTTATCCAGAACGAGAACCATCTGTACTACCAGAACAGGGAACTGCAGGAGTACGTGAAGCAGTACGGCATAGTCCTTGAATCATGGTATCCGTTCGGCGGCAGAGGCCACACAGAGGATCACTTCGGCAATGAGGTCATAACTGAGCTGGCTGAAAAGTACGGCAAAACGCCTGCGCAGATCATACTCAGATGGCACATACAGGACGGCTACATCACCATTCCGGGATCGAGCAATCCTGAGCACATACAGGAGAACTATGACATCTTTGATTTTGCCCTCGCCGATGAAGACATGGACAGGATCAGAGCACTCGACCGCCAGGAGCGGTATGAGAACTGGTAGCGCGGCAGGACAGGCGGACTGCGATAGGGGTACACTGAACTATAACTGAGAGGGGCACACATGGACCTGAATCAATTCACATGGACGAGAGAACCGGCTGCATATGAGATAACGGACGGCGGGATATCTGTCACCACAGCACCGCATACTGATTTGTGGCAGCGGACTTATTATCACTTCCGCAACGACAATGCGCCGGTCTTTCAGATGGAGACTGAGGAGAGGTACTTCAGCTTTATCGTGAGGACTTCATTCCGTGAGAGCCATCACAGGTTCGATCAGTGCGGCGTCGTCATGTATCTTGACAGCGATAACTGGCTGAAGGGCTCGGTCGAGTATGAGAACGAAGAGTTCCAGCACCTCGGAAGCGTGGTAACCAATCACGGCTGGTCTGACTGGGCGACGACTGAGATCCCGGCGGACATAAGCGAGGTGTGGTACCGCCTGAGCAGGAGAGAAGACGACTACCGGATCGAGTACTCGGAGGACGGCTGCCGCTGGAAGCAGATGAGGATCTGCCACATGCACGAGGGCGCAGGACGGATAAGGCTGGGCATCTATGCTTGCTCGCCTGAGGATTCGTCATTCACGGCGTATTTCAGTGACATCGGGATGACGGAATGCGCATGGCAGGCCCACGACGGACAGGCGCCTGACGAAGACTAAGATAAATAAAGAGACTAAGACAGATAATTAACTGGGGAAGGGGACACGGTAAGACTCTGATGCATGTTATTGGAATAGTTGCGAACTGCATAGTAATATTGCTTGAGGCAATAGGGCTGTCCATAAGCATAACGGACAGACGCTGGAAGATACTGGCTTACTATACCCAGATCTCGAATATAATCACGTTGTTCTCGTCGGTGTGCCTTCTTGCACTCGGACCGGGAGAGTTTACGTGCGGGCTCAGATATCTCAGCACCTGCATGCTCACGATGACATTTCTCATCACGCTTTGCGTTCTGGTCCCGATGGGCGGCGGATTCCATAAACTGATGCTGTCCGGGAACGGACTTTACCATCACACGCTGTGCCCGGTAATATCCGTAACATCGTATATTTTCTGGGAGCAGCACAACTCAGTCATAATACTGCCGGTGCTGATAACCTTCGTGTACGGCATGACGATGATATGCCTTAACTACCTGCGCAAATTCGACGGACCGTATCCGTTCTTCAGGGTACACAAACAGAGCAGAGAGGCTACACTTATGTGGATTGCAGTGCTGGTCACCATCATCACACTGATATCCAGGGCGATAGAGCTCATCGCGAAATAACAGATACGAAGGGTAAGGGGCAAACCAAGATCACGATACAGGGAGAACAGTTATGAACGGAATCACACTCAAGATGCTTGATGTAAGACTGTCAGTATGCAAGGTGGAGGACTATTCACAGGTGGATATCTCAAAGCCATTCACATTCACAGGCACCACAGACGAGGAGCTGTCACTGGTATGTCCGGTCGAGGCAGTACCGGACAACACGACTGAACGTGACGACGGCTGGAAAGCCTTCCGCATCGTCGGGATACTGGACTTCAGCCTGATCGGCATTTTGTCCAGGATATCTGCAGTGCTCGCGGACAACGGCGTCGGGATCTTCGCCATATCCACCTACAACACCGACTACATACTGACCAGAGAAGAGAACTTCGACAAGGCACTTAAGGTGCTCGCAGAAGCAAGGTATGAGATAGAGGCGTAATGCACGATATATGGAACCCGTGGCACGGGTGCGTGAAATGCAGTGAAGGGTGTGAGAACTGCTATATGTACTTCCTCGACGAGATGAGGGACAAGGACGGTGCCGAGATATACCGTACTGGCAACGCCAGGTATCCTCTGTCGAAAGACAGGAAGGGCAGGTACAAGATACAGAGCGGCGAGATGATCAGCGTCTGCATGACGTCGGACTTCTTTCTGGAGGAGGCTGACGCGTGGCGGCCGGAAGCGTGGGATGTGATGCGCGAGAGAAGCGATGTCATTTTCTACCTGCTGACCAAGAGGCCGCAGAGGGTGGCGGACTGTCTGCCGCCTGACTGGGGAGACGGATGGGACAACATCTTCTTCAATGTGACCTGCGAGAACCAGAAGAGGGCTGACGAGAGGATGCCGCTCCTTCTTGAGCTGCCTTTCAAGCATAAGGGCGTGCAGGTCGCTCCGTTCATAGGGCCGGTCAGCCTGGACAAGTATCTTGCGGACGGGCAGGTCGAAAGGGTGCTGTGCGGCGGAGAGAACTACGGCGGCAGGCGGCCTCTGGACTTCGACTGGGTGAGATCCCTGAGGGCTGAGTGCGCTGCGCACGACGTGACCTTCGTCTTCATCGAGACCGGCACGGTGTTCATTAAGGACGGGAAGCGCTACGAGCTGAAGGGCAAAAGGCTCCAGGCGACGCAGGCTTTCAAGTCGGGGATGTACTACGAGGGAAAGCCGATGCATTTTGACCTGGTCGACAGCTGGGGACTGCCGGTCCCGGAGGAGAGGCTGTACGTGCCGCACTTCAGGAGGCACTGTGAGGAGTGCGCAATGAAGCCTGTGTGCAACGGGTGCAGCGACTGCGGGAAGTGCGACTGAATTGTGACGGAAAAAACATTGCAGGAATCCCGATTCCGATATACAATCTGTGTGTAGGATGAACACACCGGCAGACTCAGATCGCTGGGTCTGCCTTTTATATATATGCCGGTATGCCGGTGAGGGGGAAAGATGGATAGCAAGACTAAGAAGGATTTTAAATATACGATAGTACTCGACGGAAATTTTGCAGATGCGGCAGGCCGTGTTGAAGAGCCTGAAGAGGCGGAGCATGTCCATGATGCTGCTCACTCCGAGCACAGGGAGATGATGGACCGCCTGTATTATGAATACGAGAGGCTTTGTCTCCAGGATCCTAACACTCTGGACAAGGACGATATCTACCCGCACACCTACCAGTGGAGACTGGGTGACAAGTACGATGCGGGCAAAGCTCCTGTTCTCGAGGAGGCAATAAGAAGGGGCGTCAGGATCGCGGATACTGAGGCCTATGTCAAGTACATACAGGAAGTGAAGAGCAGAAAATTCGAGCCTGATTCATGGGATTGATTTGTTACCGGGGGAATACTGATGGCAGATTTCAGAGATGTGGTAATGGGGCGCAAAAGCGTAAGGACATATGACGGCAGGGACCTGACGCCTGAGGACAGGGCGAAGATCGAGGCCTGCGCTGCTGAAGCGGGCGCCGGCAATCCGTTCGGGATCCCTGTTGAATTTAAGTTCTTAGGTGCCGAGGATTACGGCCTTTCGAGCCCGGTGCTGTCGGGTGAGAAGCTGTATGTTGCAGGCATCGTGGACAAGGTGCCGTATTCGGATGTCGCTTTTGGCTATTCGATGGAGCAGCTGGTGCTGTATGCATGGTCGCTCGGCATCGGGACAGTGTGGATCGGCGGCACGATGAAGAGGGAGAACTTCGAGAAGGCAGCAGGCCTGACTGAAGGAAAGAGGATGCCTTGCATCAGCCCTGTCGGTTATCCAGCTGCGAAGAGGGCTCTCAAGGAGACTCTCATGAGAAAGGGCGTCAAGGCTGATGACAGAAAGCCGCTTGGTGAGATCTTCTTCGACGGCGACTGGGAGAGCCCGCTCACTGAGCAGGGCGGCATCAGAAAAGCAATGGAGCTTGTAAGATGGGCTCCGTCTGCCGTCAACAAGCAGCCGTGGCGCATCATCAGGAAGGACGGAGCCTACCACTTCTTCCTTAAGCACGACAAGGGCTATGTCAGCGACGAAGTAGGCGACATGCAGAAGATAGACATGGGCATAGCGCTCTATCATTTTGTACGCGGACTTGAAGAGGAAGGCATGAAGCCTGAAGTGAAAGTCGAGGACCCGGGCATCGCAGCAGCTGAGGGGACTGAGTATATTGCTACGGTAGCTGTGGCATAGGCTGCAGACGGGCGAAAGACCGTAGCCGTTTTGCGCAAACTGTCTTAGTAGAACTGGAGACACAGGAGACGAACACATGGCTGAAAAAAGATCCTGCGTTGACTGCGGCATACTGAACTGTCAGAAAAGCAAGCTGTGAAACAGCGACCGATAGAGAATAAAGAAGCACTGCCTTTGCGGGCAGTGCTTTTGCGTCTCAGTCATGAATTATGCCCTGTGTGCTATAATTATATAGTAAACTGAACTATGGTTAAAGAATCGGCTGACAGAATGCTGTGACCGTGAAGAAATTCCGCGGGGAAAACATATGAGCAACCTGATCACGAAGACAACTGAACTGGCGATGGCGCTGACGCTCACCTACGTGCGGAGCGGAGACACTGTCGTGGATGCGACATGCGGGACGGGGCAGGACACTGCTGCCCTGGCGAAGGCCGTGGGTCCTGACGGCCGCGTGTATGCTTTCGACATACAGAAGAAGGCTTTGCTCCTGACTGAGGCGAGGCTGAAATCGCATGGCTATAATAACGTGAAGCTCATGATGAAGTCGTTCGAGTCGATGAGCTCGCACATTCCGGAAGGGAGCGCCGCGGCTGTGGTCTTCAACCTGGGGTACCTGCCGGGCGGGGACCACTCGGTAACCACGACTGCGGAGACTACGATACGCGGACTCGAGGCGGCGCTGCGGACTGTGAAGACCGGAGGGATCGTCACGGTGGTCCTGTATGACGGGCACGAAGCAGGCAGGGAAGAGAAGAAAAGTGTGATGGATTGGGCGGAATCGCTTGACTCGAAGCGGTATCATGCGGCTTATGTCAGCATGATCAATCAGAAGAACAGTCCTCCAGAGATTCTGTGGATCACTAAAAAATAAGAATGAGATTGACGGGCGCGTGCGATGCGGGTACAATAAGCCGCGATGCAATGTGCGTCTTAGATAACAAGAAGACAACTGACACGAAAGGATAATATATAGATGATTACGGGAAAGCAGAGAAGTGAACTCAAGAAGATGGCGCAGGAGATAAAGCCGACTGTCATGATCGGAAAGGAAGAGGTGACACCGAATGTCATCGCTTCGATTGATGATTATCTTTCTGCGCACGAACTTATCAAGGTCCAGATACAGGACGGGGCGATCCTCGATCCTAAAGAGACGGCCAACGAGATCGCTGAGGAGCTCGGCGCTGAGTTCGTTCAGGCGATCGGTAAGAAGTTCGTGCTGTACAGACAGGCAGCAGATCCTGCAAAGAGAAAGATCGTGCTGCTGTAGGCGGCGCTCGGAAGAATAGCAGCTATAATACGCAGACGGCTACTGGTCAGATTTGACTGCAAGCGGAATTGCCTCGAGTCCAGAGGCAGTCCCGCTTTTTTCGTTGCGTAGATCTAAATCATTTTGCATATCGAATAGGGAGTTTATTTGGCTTGATGCAGCTAAAAACTGATGAACTGGGGCGATAATTGGAGGTTTTACCGTGATTTATGATTAACTATTTGGACAGATTATGAAACCCTATAACCATTGAAATCCAAATAGTTTCTATCAATTGGAGGCACCTCAGAATGGAATGTAGAATAAGCACGTCATTATGTAAATGAAGGAGGCAACGACTTGAGCAGCCCGTTCATAGAGATAAAAAATCTGTACAAGAGCTTTAAGAACTCCAAGGGAGAAACCATTCAGGTCCTCGAAGATGTCAACCTTGATATAGCTAAGGGTGAGATGTTCGGAATCATGGGATTCAGCGGTGCGGGAAAGTCCACGCTGGTCCGCTGCATCAACAGACTCGAAGAGCCTGATACCGGAGATGTAATTATCGACGGAATGAATATAACGAAGCTCGGAACAGCGGAACTTAATAAGAGAAGAGAGAAGATCGGGATGATATTCCAGACCTTCAATCTGTTCGACTCGATGACTGTATTCGAGAACATAGAGTTTCCGCTCAAAGCCACTATAAAAGACAAGGAAAAGAGAAAACAGCGTGTGCTCGAGCTGGCCGACGTTGTAGGTCTTGCGGAAAAAGTGTACGACTATCCGTCGCAGCTTTCCGGCGGACAGAAGCAGCGTGTCGGAATCGCGCGTGCTCTCGCCAACGAGCCTGATGTTTTGCTCTCCGATGAGGCAACATCTGCGCTTGACCCGCAGACTACACTGACCGTGCTTGACCTTCTGAAGAAGATCAACAGGGAGTTTGGCGTAACAATGATCCTTATCACTCATGAGATCGAGGTAATCAAGTATGCCTGTGACAAGGTCGCCATTATCGAGAGCGGCAAGATCATAGAAGAGGGAACAACGGTAGAGGTACTCGAGGCTCCGAAGAGCAAAACGGCTAAGATCTTCACCGGTGTTGAGTCGAGCCTTGCAAAAGCATGGGAAGATAAGAAAGGAGGCGCCAGATGACATTTGAGAACAGCACACTTGGTGAGATCCTGAAGAGCGCATTCAGTGCCAAAGTGTGGGGCGAGATGATGATCCCGGCACTCGGCGCTACCATGTACATGCTTGTGATGGCTCTCATAATCATGCTTATATTCGGCATTCTCCTCGGAGACCTGCTGTATATGACTGATAAGAACGGCCTTACGCCGGTGCCTGCACTGAACAGCGTGCTGAGCGCCATAGTAAACGCTCTGAGATCGCTGCCTTCAATGATCATGATCATCATTACAATACCTCTGGGAAGGATGATAACCGGACAGGGATACGGACCTAATGCGTGCATCATCGCTCTGGCCATAAGCTGCATACCTATGTTCGCGAGACTTGTCAGCAACAACCTTTTCGAGGTCAGCCAGGGAAAGATAGAGGCTGCCCGCGCCATGGGAGCAGGAAACTTCACCATTCTGACTAAGATCGTTATTCCGGAAGCCCTGCCGGCACTTATAAGAAGCTTTACAGTAGCGGTTATTTCAGTTCTTTCCATGACAGCTCTGGCTGGTGCGTTCGGAGCAGGCGGAATTGGACATATCGCCGTTCAGTATGGTTTCAACAGATTCCGCTATGACATCCTGATTGCGACTGTGCTCGTGCTGATCATAATGGCTCAGCTGATACAGTTCCTCGGTGATGCTGCGGCAAGACTGGTGCTGAAAAAGCGCCATATGATGTGATATCAATCCAGGTTGATATATAAGACTATTTCTTAAGAAGAAAGGAAAAAGCAAATGAAAAAGAAACTGATCGCAATCCTTTGCATCGCAGCTATGTGCCTTTGCGCATTCGCTTCATGCGGCGGCGGATCCTCCCAGAAAGCTGCTGAGAACAGTGATGTAGTAGTACTCAAGGGCCTTGCTGACACAACCCCTCACAAGGAGATCCTCGAGCATGCAGCACCTGCACTCGAAGAGCAGGGCATCAAGCTCGAAATCGTATCTGAAACATGGGACGAGACATGGAACGAGCAGGTCGAGAACGGCGATGTAGATTTCCACTATGACGCTTATCAGCCATACCTTGACGAGTGGAATGAAGCTAACAACGGACACCTCATCGGAGCAGGCGAGCACCCTGGAATCCACTTTGAGCCGCTGGTAATGATGTCCGAGAAGTATGAGAAGATCGAGGACGTTCCTGACAATGCTACAGTAGCAGTCAAGAACGATGCTACCAATGAGTACAGATGCCTCAAGCTGCTGGAGAAGGCAGGATGGATCAAGCTCGCTGATGACCTGACTCTCTTCAATGCAAGCAAGGACAAGGTTGCTGAATATGTAAAGCCGATCGAGATCGTTGAGATGGATGCAGACGTTATCATGCAGGACAAGCAGGACTTTGACGTATATCTGACCAACACAAACAGACTGCTCGACGCAGGTCTTGATCCTCTGAAGTTCCTCATCAGAGAGGACGCTCAGGACAACATTTTCGCAAACGTAATCGCTGTAAACAGTGAGACATATGACAAGGAAGTATTCGACAAGCTCGTTGCTACACTTCAGTCTGACGAAATGAGAGACTGGATCAACGAGAACTACAAGGGCGCAGTTCTTCCTGCATTCTAAACCGTTCCTGATTAGGAAAGCTTATGATCCGTCGCCTCAACAGGCGGCGGATTTAGGGTTATATAAGATAAAAAAGGAGTATTAAAAATGGATTATCATACACTGGCGGTGCACGGCGGCCGTAAGGACGAGAAAAACGACAAGATCAAGCCTGTCAACTATCCGGTATACCTGTCGTCAACATTCGTTCAGAATTCGCTCGATGAGTTCAATGAATTCATGTACAGCAGGTCCAAGAATCCAACAAGGGACAATGTCGAGCAGGCTGCAGCTCAGCTCGAAGGTGCAAAATACGGTCTTGCCATGTCAAGCGGCATGGCTGCGGTATCTCTTGTGTTCTCACTCGTAGGCCCGGGAGAAAAGGTCCTCGTCAACACATCCGTATACGGCGGCACCTGGAACTACATCAGCCACGTCTTCCCTGACAGAGGCATTGAAGTGCAGACCGTCAAGGATTTTGCAAAATTCGATTTTGACAGCATCGACGAGAACGTAACTACAGTATACGTTGAGACACCGTCCAACCCTCTCATGGAGGTCACCGACATCAGGGAGCTTGCAGACAGAGCCAAAGCAAAGGGCCTGCGTGTGATCGTGGACAACACTTTCATGACATCATATCTGCAGAGACCTCTGGATCTCGGTGCGGACATCGTTCTCTACTCCGCGACCAAGTACTATGCCGGTCATTCGGATATCATCGCAGGACTCGTTATACTGAATGATGATGATCTGTATGCAAAACTGAAGTTCAACCAGAAGACTCTCGGCGCTACTCTCGATCCGTTCTCATCCTTCATCCTTGCGCGCGGCATCAAGACTCTGCCGCTCCGTATGGACAGGCACAATGAGAATGCGCTCAAAGTCGCAGAGTTCTTCGAGGCGTCTGATGCAGCTGACAGAGTCTACTATCCTGGTCTTAAGTCGGATCCGGGATACGAGATTCAGAAAAAGCAGGCGAAGGGATGCGGCGGACTTCTGTCTATAGACCTCAACGAGAAGTATGATCTCAATACATTCTGCGATTCGCTTGAGTATTTTGACCTTGCAGTCAGCCTCGGCGGCGTTGAGTCTCTCATATGCCACCCGGCATCGATGACTCACGAAGAGTACACTGACGAGGAGCAGACAGCTATCGGCCTCGGCAAGAGGCTTCTCAGAATAGCAGTAGGTATCGAGGACATCGATGATCTGCTCGGAGATATCAGGCAGGCGCTGGAAAAGGCTAGAAAGTAGCGCAGACTTTCTGCAGATGCACTGTAGTTGCGCTGCGGGCACATAATGGACGCACTGCGGACTGAGGCAGCTTTAACGGCTGCCTCTTTTTATGTAAGAAAGAAGATACGGCCGGAAAATGATTGAAAATATGATTGCTCAAAGTTGCCTGTTTGCAACTTATATCAGGCCGATTAATGCTATAATAAAAAGGTCTATGGGCGCTGGATGTGATGATGATTCAGCGCGAGGGGCAATACCATAAAAACTGAAAAGGAAGAACTGAATGAAGGACTTATTCGATAAGAATTCGATAATGGATATATACCATGTGGCTGGGTCGGGCATCGGAACGATCGAGGCTGACATAACTAAAATGGACATGGTCGAGGCTGTGGTGAATGCTGCCAACAACTCGCTGCTGGGAGGCGGCGGGGTCGACGGCGCGATACACCGGGCTGCCGGGCCGGGGCTTCTCAATGAGTGCAGGAGCCTGGGCGGCTGCGCTACGGGTGATGCCAAAATCACTAGCGGCTACGAGATGCCGTGCAGGCACATCATCCACACGGTCGGACCTGTGTGGCGCGGGGGAGACCACAACGAGGCGGACCTTCTGGCTGCGTGCTACAGAAGTTCGCTGAAAGTAGCCATGGAAAACGGGATACGCACAATCGCTTTTCCTTCGATATCGACCGGGATCTTCTCTTATCCTGTCGAGGAAGCTGCATACATCGCTGTCAACACAGTGATCGACTTCCTGAGGGAGAACCCGGGGAAGTTCGTTTTCGTGCTGTGGGCTTTCCTGGATAAGAGGATCAAAGCGGTGTACGACCATGCGCTCAGCGAGGCGGTAAAGCACGGCGGCGAGGACATGGGCAAAGCCGAGGTCATCATCACCAGAAACCTCGACGATGATGAGAGAAGCATGCTGAAGGACAAGCTCAAGGACTACGGAAGTGTCATCGACTATGATGTGAAGGGCACCGACGACGGGCATCTGCTGAGCTAAGATCGGTGGGTCAAAGTCAGCGAAAAATAGCGCAAGGTATGATGAACTGGCT